>SKYC01000322.1 GCA_007128085.1 Saprospiraceae bacterium
ATTACCATTTATTATTCAATAGCCTAATAAATTTATTTTGTCATGTACTCAGTATATGTTTAGTTGGTGTGATTATGGGGATAAATTTCCGGGGCTTCGAGAGCCTCAGCCACCGGAATTCCCTTGCCAAATCCAACTATCCGCTGCCTGAGGTGGTCCCTGAGCCTGCCGAAGGGCTCTCGAAGGCAGCAATAGTAAGCAATAAGGCAAATAAATTCCATTGAAATTCGATTAACTTATTAAAGCAAAATCCCGCCAAAATTATATTAATCTTGCTCCGCATCTCGTTAAAATCCAATAATTATCGTAATATTGCGATGAAGAAATCTGAAGGGGATACGGAATGGTCGGGAAGAACCGGAAAATGAATTAAAACCGAACCATTTAGTGCTCTTCCACAAGTTTATTTAACAGCTATTTTTAACTACGGCTTTAAATCCAAGAGCTGTAAAAAAAAGAAACCTATGTTTAATAAAGAATCAGAGACCAAGGAAATGGTCAGAAAAAAATACGCAGAAATTGCCAGACAGGGAAAGGAAGAAAATGCCGCTTCTTGTTGTGGGTCGGGAGGTTGCAGCACTGAAGTCTACAACATCATGACGGACAATTACGATCAGCTGGAGGGGTACCATTCGGATGCTGACCTGGGATTGGGCTGTGGCCTTCCCACTGAATTTGCGGGAATAAAAACCGGCAATACAGTGGTGGATCTGGGGTCTGGTGCCGGAAACGATTGTTTTGTTGCCAGAAATGCATGTGGCCCTGAAGGAAAAGTCATAGGAATTGATTTCACCACTGAAATGGTACAAAAGGCGCGACAAAATGCGGAAAAACTGGGATTGAACAATGTCGAATTCAGAGAGGGAGACATTGAAAATATGCCCATAGGAGCTCAGGTTGCTGATGTGGTAGTGAGCAATTGCGTATTAAACCTGGTTCCCAATAAAAAAGCCGTCTTTTCAGAGGTGTTCCGCATATTGAAAAGTGGAGGGCATTTCAGCATTTCGGATATTGTACTCACCGGTAAATTGCCCGACAAGCTATTGCAGGCGGCGGAAATGTATGCCGGTTGTGTATCCGGGGCTATAGAGAAAGATCAATACATGGAACACATACAAGAGGCTGGATTTGAAGCGGTTAAAATTCAAAAGGAAAAACCCATTCTCATTCCCCGCGATATTTTATCTCAATACCTGAGCGAGGATGAAATCGATCAGTTCCTCAACAGTCCTCCCTCTATCCAAAGTATAACGGTTTACGGCAGGAAACCATCGGAGCAAAAATGCGTACCGGGAGGTGGTTGTTGTTAATCGATCGGATGAGCTTTATTCTTCGTAAATGGTGAACCGCAATCCACCATTTTCCCGTACGGCTCGCACCCCTTCACCCGCTCTGAGAACCACCACCTCTGTCCTTCGATTGTAGGCGTGTTCTTCTTCAGAGCATTCCACTCCGCTTTCGCAGTGGTTTCTGAGCTGTGTCTCTCCGAGCCCCAGGGTGCGTATACGGTTGGCCTCCACACCGGTGGTCACCAGGTACTCCATGGCTGAATTGGCGCGCCGTTGAGAGAGTTGCAGGTTGTAATCTGACCGGCCTCTGCTGTCGGTATGCGCCCTCAGTTCAATCATCATCTCTCTATCCATTTTCATAATCCGTGCGAGTTCATCCAATTCGGACATAGCGTCGGCACTGATCAGGTGAGAGTTGTATTCGTAGTAAATGTTTTCGAGCTCAAGTACAGTCCCTTCGCGGACTTCTTCGATTTTCTCTGATTCCATGACGATCTTCAAACTGTCCATTTGGTTATTTTCCGTAAAATAGAAGGTATCACCATCCCTTCTGGAATCTGCAAAGGTGCGGATGGCGAATTGTCGGTTCAATTTCAGGCAAATGGAGAGCCCCTCCTCCGTTACACCATTATAAATTTCTTCGTCTCCCGAACGTATAACCACTCCAACAGAGTCGATTCTAGTGCCCTCCTCATCGACTACACTCAAAAACAAAGGACGGCAGTCAGAGTCCAGGACCACTCGCCTGTCCAGATGGGAAAAACCCTCTTCAAATTCGATTTGCATGAGTTTGGATTGATGCCCCTCCGCCACAAGAATGAGTAGAAAATCCTGTTCATTCGTAGGAGCAGTAATTAAGCTTTTGCCCTCTCGATTGGTTACAGATTTCCAGACGGATCGGCTGCCTTCGAGTCGGTTGAGCAAATCGAGGCTGAGTTTGTTGCTGAGTGGATCCCAATCCAGTTCGCCCTCCGTAAAAAGAGCGGTCAGTTTTTCCACGGGAACGAGATAGATGTCTGTATTGGGCACAAGGCTCTGGTCTCTGGCCGACCGGACAACCACCTCCACCGATTTACTGACAGAAGCCGGCAAAAAGCAGGAACCCGGACATTGAAAGCGATACACTTTGTCCCGGCCGGTTTTGCCCCGATTGCTGGACAGATAACCGTAAGTTTCGTCCTCCGAAAACCATATCGCAAAATCGGCTCCATGACTGTTAAAAGGCGCGGACAGGGGAACGGGCGGAGCGTAAGTTTCGCCCTCGCGTTCAGCCAGATAGAGTTCAAGTTCTCCTCTCCGGTCGGAGGAAAAGAACAGACCTCTGGGATGAACAAATGGAAAGAGATCATTGCCATTGGAGGACAACCCATTTTCTATTTTTTCCGGTCGACTCCAGCGGCCATTGAGCCATTCAACCCGGAAGAGATCCATATTCCCCCGCGTCGATTCCATATCGGATGAAAAATACAATCTATTATTCAAACCGTCCCAGCTCGGGTGGGCGTAATTGTACTCCCTTTTTACAAAGGGCAAGACTTCCACTCCCCCACTTAGGTCTGAGGATATGCGGTACAGGCCCAATTGCGTTTGAGCGCGATAGGGTCGATCCTGACTGGCTGTAAAAAAAAGGAATTCTATTTCTTCCGCAAAACTCACAGGACCGTATTGGCGGTCTTTACCGCTTAGCAACTTCAATTCTTTGGACGATCCGTCCGCTGCTCCTTTCTCCCGACTCATGATGCGGTAAATACTTTCATCGCTGAGAACCAATCGCCCGGAAGTGGCTTTTTGTTCGTAGGCTACCCACAGAATATCCTGCCCGTGCTCAACGGCAGAAAAAGCAGATCCCTGAAGATTGGTCGGTTCATACGCTTTCAATTCAATGATGTGAGGGGCATTTTTTTCATCAAAAATCAAGGGAGCCTGGGCATTGATTTCACAAGCCAGGCAAAAGAAAATACAAAAAATCCATCCCGTTATTTTGACCATCATCGCTGAGTATTCCGTTGTTTAATTTTTTTCTTCTATCACTTTAGAGACTAGTTTCAAACAAATACCTCCGGGCAGTATATAGCAGTCCTAAATAGTTTATATTAAAAAAAGCGGGGAGATCTGAATTCACCCCTCATATCTCTTTCTCCCGGATAAACCACTACTGAAAACTCAATACTCCCATTGTGGTGTTGTCTTAGTTCCGACAGTCCAAAGTCATAGGCCATGGTCATAAACCAATCGGGAGAAAGTTTAACTCCGGCAATCAAACTGATAGACTCAGAGCGCAAGTGATCTGTTCCACTGAAAGATCGGTACCCCACTCCCCCGAGAAAATTTTCCCCAAAATCCATCAACAGGTTGATATCCATCTTCAGCGGAAGATCGTCCGAGTAGCTGAACATGGCCTGAGGATTGAAAATCATTTCAGCTCCCATGGGCCATGCATATCCTACCATGAGGTGCCAGAAGCGATTTCGATCCCCTGTGAGAATTTCTTCATCGTCATTGAAAGCTATGTGCCGATTGGCAATGGCCGGCACAGACAATCCCATATACCACTCCTCTTTTCTAAGTAAGAATGAGGCACCTGCATTGAAATAAGTGGCCTTTTCCATGGTTCCGGTCAATGCGGGATCCAATCCAACCGGCTGAGTCGTTCGCAGGTTTTCTTCCCGGTAATCATTGACCAGGTTTCCCACCAGGGCATTTACACTCAACCCCAATAAATACTCCCCGTACCGAATGTGGTAAGCGTAGCTGAAATTGGCCGTGTAGTGACTGGTCAATCCGAGGCTTTGCCTTCTCAACACAGCCCCCACGCCCACGCGATTACCAACGAGAGGTATGTTCCCCTGAAAGCTTTGAATGGAAGGGCTCCCCTTCAGGCCCAACCACTGCTCTCTGCCGGTAAACGACAATTCCACACCGTCGACAGCACCGGCAAAGGCCGTATTGTAGGACAGTTTGTTGTAAAAAAACTGGGTGTATAAGGCCTGCTCCTGCCCATGGGCGGAAAGGCCGAAAATCCATACCATACAAACCGTTATACAATACCTCATCCTGTTTTAATTTTTCTCGTCAACATCTACCCTCAACGTCCACCTTCACAATCTTTCAATCTATTCTTTAATCCGGGTTTCCCGGTCTCTACCGTTTAATGATCACGTACCCACTCTCTGCCTCACTGCCATCTCCAAAATCCAACACATAAAAATATGTTCCCTCAGGCAGAGGTTCCCCTCTGTGAGTCCCTTCCCAATTATTGTCGTAGGGCGCAGCGCGGAAAACCAGACTCCCCCACTGATCAAATACTTTCAAACTGTTATTCAAGTATCGGGATTCAGACAAACAGGGAACAATAAACGCATCGTTGATACCGTCACCGTTGGGTGTGAAAATATTCGGTGGGGTGCAATCCGATTCATCACCCGCGATTATCCGCACTTCCGCTTCATCGCACTTTTCCGGGCAAGTGATGAGACAAATTTTGTACCGAAGGACAAATTCTCCCGCTCTGCGCTCATTGGCCATATAACTTAAAAGGTCGGGTTCTCTCAATTCTATCACTCCCACTCCCTCTGAAGAAAGAATGCTCAGAGCTACAGAATCGGGCAGATAGTCATTTTCGGTCAATTCAATATCGACCTGTCCTCCCATGGGCAATTCGATGACCAGGTCTCTGGCGATCGGGTGATCGAGATAAATCAGTTCTACGGTATCTCTGTCATAATTCCTGCAGCTACCATTGGAAAGCGACCAGATCAGCACATTGACCCCGGGGCTCAGATTGCTCACCCGGCTCATGGCATTTTCCACATCTTCAAAGACCAGTTCAGGCCGCAGCGAGCTCCACCTTCCAATGCCTGTTTCCGGGGCATCGGCCAACAGGAACACCTCGTCTGCTTCACAGCTCAAAAAGTCATCTCCGGCATAGGCCTCCTCATCGGGAATTTCGTAAGCTCTCAATTCTTTGACCGTAGAAAAATCCGAATAACAACCATTTAATTCAGCGCGGGCAATGAGGCTATTACTTCCGGGCTCAAAAACCGAGGGATCCGTGAATTTCTTACAGTGGGAAAACCCGGATACAACCGGATCATCGAGTTCCTCATTGAGAAAATAGGACAAAACAGTTCCTCCGACCAGGCTGTCCTGCTCTATGCAGAGCTCGAGTAAAAAGGGCTCATCGTCCAGGCAAATTCCATCAGAGGGCACGATCGGATTGGGAGTATCGGGTTTTGGCCGAATGGCCACGGATTTAAAAGGCGAAGGTTCTGAGGGGCAGCCATTGGCAACGGCAAGCACCCGGTAGTCGCCCTCCATTTCTTTTTCGGCCGGCCACAGGACTTGTTCCCACATTCCCTGCTCAAAACTCACAGGTCCCTCCCAAAAGTACAATTCCCCCATCACCGGGTCCACCTGAAGTACGATGCTATCTCCTTCACAGAAACTACCGCCCCCTTCCAGCACCGGAATATTTGGTCTGGGTCGAACCTCAATCTCTACAGGTGTAGCCGAAGCGGTGGTGCACTGGTCGATACTGACAAAAAGCGAGTACGTTCCCGCCATTCCCATGTCTGCAGGAGAGAAAGTTATCCGGGGTTCTGAGCTCGTCGCAATACCGGAAGGGGTAACCCAGTTAAAAACCCGTCCTGATTTGGCTTCTACGTCGCTCTCCAGGACAATGGTATCCCCCTCACAATAGCTGAGAACGGAAGTGAGTATTTGCGGCTCGAATCCAATATCTGTCACCTGAACTTCAATCTCCTCAGAATCGGAAGCACAACCATCGGCCGATACGACCAACCCGTACACTCCATTGTCGGATTCTGTTGAATTGGGTATGCATCCACTGGCTTGTGAGGAGATGAAATCATTGGGGCCGGTCCACTCATAATTATAACTGCCATCGTCTGCAGGAAACACCACCACTTGAAAACAATAATCGGTATTTCCATCGGCACATTCAAATCCCTGACTGATGATGGCTTGAATCTCAGGCCTGATTTTATTGACCACTGTCGTAGAGCTCGTCTGTGTGCATCCCGCCGGGGTCACAACAGTCAGTTCATAATTCCCGTCGGAAAGGGGTTGCTGAATACTGTCTCCACTGAAGGAAAATCCACCCGGTCCACTCCACTCGTAATTGGCTCCCTGAATGGGTGACGAAGCGAGAATCACCGTATCTCCCTCACAAACCGGGCTGGTGTTGAACAGCGTCGGATCCGGTATTTCGTCTATGGATATGAAAAAGGGATTGGACAATTCTGAGCGGCACTGTCCAAAGTCTACCTGCACCTGCCACTCTCCTGCCAGGTCGGTGGAGGCA
>SKYC01000170.1 GCA_007128085.1 Saprospiraceae bacterium
AGATTTTAGCGAAATTGAAAATATGTTAAAAAATAAAAGCAAAACGAATGAGCAGTAAATACACCAGTATACATTATCACAAATACCTTCAGTTGGATCGGATACTCTCCGCTCAGGATCCCCGATCTGCTATGGATGGAAAGCCCGCCCACGACGAAATGCTTTTTATCATTATACATCAGGTTTACGAGCTTTGGTTCAAGGAAATCATCCACGACCTCAGCTCCGTAATGGATATGTTCCATGAAGACGATGTAGATGAAAAAAGCATACGGGTGGCCGTAGCGCGACTCGAACGCATAATTGAAATTCAGAAAATCCTCATCCAGCAAATCAGGGTACTGGAAACCATGACTTCTCTGGACTTCCTCGACTTCCGGAACTAACTGTTTCGCGCTTCGGGGTTTCAGTCCCATCAGTTCAGAATGGTGGAGTTGATGTTGGGCCTAAAAGAAAATAAGAGGATAACTTATAATGAGGAGTCCTACAAAGAAGCTTTTGCGAAAGAACAGAAGGAGCAACTCGAGAAACTCGAGCAATCCCCTTCCATGCTGGATCTTTTAGAGGCCTGGCTGGAACGAACTCCCTTTTTAGAATTTCGCGACTTCAACTTTCTCACCGAGTACAAATCAGCTGTTAAAAATATGCTGAGGGAGGAATCCGAGGCCATACAGAATTCCGAAATGCTGACTGAGCAGGAAAAGAAAATGAGGTTGCAAATGCTCGGAGATACGGACAGCTATTTTGCAACTGTTCTCGATGAAAACAAGCACAATGAACTGGTAGATAAAGGCGAATTAAACATTAGTTATAAATCGACCATGGCAGCCCTTCTCATCAATTTATACAGAGACGAGCCCATTCTGCAGATGCCTTATCTCTTAATTTCCAAGCTGCTCGAAGTGGAGGATCTTTTGACCGGTTGGCGGTTCAGACATGCACAAATGGTAATGAGAATGCTGGGCAGAAAAACGGGCACCGGTGGGTCTTCCGGCCATAAATACCTCAAAAAAACGGCCGATGAACACAAAATATTTATCGACTTTCACAATATATCCACACTGCTTATCCCCCGGTCAAAATTACCTGAATTGCCGAATGATTTAAAAAGAGAACTCGGTTTTTATTTTACAGAAAAAAAGAATAACCAATGATAAAAGTCAATGGAAAAGAATTGCTAAAAGTAGACATTCACACCCATATTATGCCCGAACATATGCCCCGATGGGCGAAAAAATTCGGGTACGGTGGATTCATTCACCTCGACCACCACAAACCGTGCTGTGCGAGGATGATGATGGACGATAAGTTTTTTCGGGAAGTCATGGACAATTGCTGGGATCCGGATAGCCGGATCAAAGACTGTCAATCTTTCAATGTCGACGTTCAGGTACTCTCCACCATTCCGGTTCTTTTCAGTTACTGGGCAAAACCCAAAGACGCTCTGGACGTATCTAAATTTCTCAACGACCACATTGCCGACATTGTCAGAAGGTATCCAAAAAAGTTTATCGGTCTCGGCACACTGCCCATGCAGGATCCGAATCTGGCCGTCAAAGAACTGGAGAGATGTGTCAATGAACTCGGCCTTGCAGGAGTGGAGATCGGATCTCACATCAACGACTGGAATCTTTCCGACCCGGAAGTATTCCCCGTTTTTGAAGCAGCTGCTGAATTGGGTGCTTCTGTATTTGTTCACCCCTGGGACATGATGGGCAAAAGCAAAATGGAAAAATACTGGTTGCCCTGGCTGGTGGGTATGCCGGCTGAAACTTCTCTGGCCATTTGCTCTATGATTTTCGGCGGTGTTTTTGAAAGGCTGCCCGATTTGAAAGTAGCATTCGCTCATGGAGGCGGTTCTTTTCCCGCGACCATAGGAAGAATTGAACACGGCTACAACGTAAGACCCGACCTCTGTGCCATTGACAACGATGTCAACCCCAAATCCTACCTCGGTAAATTTTACCTGGACTCGCTGGTCCACGACCCAAAAATGCTGGACTATATCGTAGAGCTCATGGGGGCAGACCGCATCGCTTTGGGTACAGATTACCCCTTTCCACTGGGAGAGTTAGAGCCGGGTAAATTAATCGAAAGTATGCCCTACGACACCAAAAAAATGGAACTGCTACTCAGCGGATCAGCCCTGGATTGGTTGGGACTGCAAAAAGAACAATTTATCTAATTTTAATAGTCATATTACAGCCGGCCTTCGACCGGTATTTTTACTGCCGGTCAAAAGGGATTGCTTTAAATTTAGCATCGGCAATTACAGGTATAGAAAAACTAAAACAGATGAGAATAAATATACCTCAATACATTGAGGAACTGGATGCTTCTGATCCTTTATCCTCCTTTAGAGAGGAGTTTAATATTCCTGCGCTTTTTCACGAAAAACCATGTATCTACCTATGTGGCAATTCCCTCGGGCTACAGCCCAAAAAAGCCAAAGATTACGTGCAAATGGAAATGGACAAATGGGCCGAAATGGGAGTCGAAGGCCACGTCAAAGGAAAGTATCCCTGGATGCCTTATCACGAATTTCTAACCGAAAAAATGAGTGCGGTAGTGGGAGGTAATACGGAAGAGGTCGTGGTCATGAACTCCCTTTCCGTGAACCTGCATTTGCTCATGGTGTCTTTTTACAGGCCCAAAAAAGAAAAATACAAAATACTCATAGAGTACAATCCATTTCCCAGCGACAGGTACGCTGTAGAATCGCAGCTAAAATTTCACGGTTATAAACCGGAGGATGCCATTATTGAACTCCAACCGGAAGCGGGATCCGAAATCGTGACCAAACGTCAGATTGAAGAAGTATTCAAGAGAGAGGGGGATAAAATAGCAATGACCCTCATCGGTGGCGTAAACTACTACAGTGGCCAGTACTACGACATTGAGTACATTACCCGTCTAGCTCATAAACACGGAGCCATTGCGGGTTTTGACTTTGCTCACGGAGCCGGCAATGTACCACTTCAGTTGCACGATTGGGGGGTCGACTTTGCCGCCTGGTGCTCCTACAAATACCTCAATTCCGGGCCCGGAGCCCTCTCGGGTGTTTTTATTCACAACCGACATGCTGAACGTTTCGACCTACCCCGGTTCACCGGCTGGTGGGGTCACGATAAAAATACGCGTTTTAAAATGGATCCGAAATTCGTACCCATGCCCGGTGCCGAGGGATGGCAACTCAGCAATCCACCTATCCTTCCAATGGCTTGTATGCAAGCTTCTCTCGAATTGTTTGACCGGGCCGGTATGGAGCGAATAAGAGAGAAAAGTGAAAAAATGTCAGCGCTCTGCGAAAAATTAATTACTGAAACAGATGGGTCTCGCATAGAAATCATCACCCCCTCCAACCCTTCAGAAAGAGGTAGCCAGTTGTCCATTCGGGTAGTCGATGCCGACAAAGGGTTGTTTGATCGGTTGTCGAAGTCAGGAGTTATTGCAGACTGGAGAGAACCCGATGTAATCCGGATTGCACCTGCACCTCTTTACAACACTTTTAAGGAGGTGTACCAATTTTGCGAAATTCTTAAAAACTGTATGCATGAATAAGAAAAGAGACCAAAAAGTCGCGGTAGTAGGTGGAGGCTTATGCGGCACCCTGCTCGCCATCCGATTAAAACAAAGAGGTTTTACGGTCGCCGTATATGAGAAAAGGCCCGATATGAGAAAGGCCGACATCAGTGCAGGCAGATCCATCAATCTCGCACTGTCCAACAGGGGGTTAAAAGCCCTTGAACTGATTGGACTGAGAGACAAAGTCGATCAATTGACCATACCCATGAAGGGTAGAATGCTGCACGATATCCACGGGCAAGCCAGGCTTTCACCATACAGTGGCAGAGCGTCCGACTACATCAACTCCATTTCGCGGGGTGATCTCAACAGTTTACTTTATGACGAGGCGGAAAAATCGGGAATACCCATATTTTTCAACCACTCCTGCATCTCGACAGAGCCGGATCTGGGTCATTTCACATTTTCAGATGGCGACGGAAATACCGTCCATGTCCAGGCAGACTGTATTTTCGGTACGGACGGAGCGGGGAGTGCGGTCAGACAATCCGCCATGGAGAGGAGCAATTGGCTTCGCTTTGATTATAGCCAGTCCTTTCTCAGTCACGGATATAAAGAGCTGTCGATTCCCCCTTCAGAAGAGGAGTCTTTCCGGATTGAGCCCCGTGTTTTACACATTTGGCCGAGGAAAGAATTTATGATGATCGGCTTACCCAATCCCGACAAAACATTTACCATAACTCTGTTTTTACCGTTTGAAGGAAAAAATGGTTTTCATTCCATTGCATCTGATGAGGATATTATGGAATACTTTAAAAAATGGTTTCCGGATGCAGTACCACATATGCCACAGTTACTGCAAGAATACCGCGAAAATCCCACCTCCAGTCTCGGCACCATCCGTTGCTACCCCTGGAAAATAGGTAAAAAAACTTGTCTACTCGGTGATGCAGCACACGCCATCGTACCTTTTTATGGACAGGGAATGAATTGCGCATTTGAGGATGTAGTGGTACTGGACAAAATCATGGATTCTTCCCCTGCCAATTGGGGGGCTATTTTTGAAGCATTTCAACAAGCTAGAAAACCGGATGCCGATGCCATTGCCGATCTGGCAATCGACAATTTTATTGAAATGCGGGATAAAGTGGCCGACCCGGCATTTATGTTGAAAAGAAAACTCGAACTAGAGTTGGAAAAAAACCATGAGGAGTACTTCTCAAAGTACTCACTGGTCACTTTTAGAGAGGATGTCCCCTACTCCACGGCTATGCAATTGGGCAGAGAACAAGACCGGTTTTTGCTAAAACTGGCAGAGGATAAAAAGGAAGTCGAGGATTTTGACCAGATAGCAATAATGAAAAAAGTAAAAGCACTTTACAAAAAATACGGCTTATAAACCGGGTTACATCTTTTTAAAGCCCGGCCAAACCGAACCCCGGGTTTACTTAAGTTCCGACCTGGGTTTTTGGATTTTTCCTATCTTAGCCCTTCGGGAAAAAGAGTCTGAATACAGTCAAGATGCATCGATTGTATTGTAGATTGGCAATGATTCGTCCAAAACTGTGAATTAGAACGAGAGACAAAAAAGTTTGACCTTGAATTTTTGCATCCGCAACCATATATCCAGTAAAAAATTAGACACATGAAAAAAATACTGATTGCAAATCGCGGAGAAATTGTTTCGCGAATTATACAATCTGCAAAGAAAATGGGTCTGGAAACTGTAGCTGTTTTCAGTGAAGCAGATCGAAGAATGCCCTTTGTCAGATTGGCCGATGAAGCCATTTGTATTGGGCCACCCCAGAGCAATTTGTCGTATCTCAATATACCAAAAATTATCGAGGCGGCGCGATCTACCGGTGCCGATGCCATTCATCCGGGCTATGGCTTTTTAAGTGAAAATGCAGAGTTTGCTCAAGCGGTGCAAGAAGCAGGCATTATTTTTATCGGGCCCAATCCGGATACCATTCAAAATATGGGGGACAAACTCGCTGCCAGAGAAATCGCCAAAAAAGCGGGAGTACCATTGGTTCCAGGCACCGAGGAGGCAGTCACCGACCCAAAAGAAGCACTTGCCTCTGCCAAATCCATCGGTTTTCCGGTCATCATCAAAGCCGCTGCCGGAGGAGGAGGAAAAGGAATGCGAATTGTACGGAGCGAAAGTGAATTTATCAGCCAGATGAAAAGGGCTACCAGTGAGGCCAAAAATGCCTTTGGCAATGGAGACGTATTTGTTGAAAAGTACATTGAGAATCCAAAACATATCGAAATTCAGGTGTTGGCCGATCAACACGGCCAGGCTGTTCACTTACTGGAAAGAGAGTGTTCCGTACAGAGAAGACACCAAAAAGTGATTGAGGAAGCACCCAGCCCGGTGGTAAAAGAGGGCTTGAGAGAAAAAATGGGGCTGGATGCCGTCAAACTCACCAAAAATTGCAACTATCAAAGTGCGGGAACTGTAGAGTTCATAGTCGACGAGGACTTGAATTATTATTTTCTCGAAATGAATACGAGGCTGCAGGTTGAACATCCGGTTACAGAAATGGTCACGGGACTCGATCTGGTCTCCTGGCAAATCAAAATCGCAAGGGGAGAAAAAATAGACTTTGATCAAGACTCCGTCAAACCCAATGGTCACGCCATTGAACTCCGCGTATACGCCGAGGACCCCACCAATGACTTTTTACCGGATACCGGAAAACTGCTGCAATACCAGCGACCGGAAGCCAAACACATCAGAGTGGATGACGGCTATGAGCAGGGACTTGAAGTGCCCATTTTTTACGATCCCATGTTGTCCAAACTCTGTGTATGGGGTAAAAACAGAGACGAAGCCATAGGCCTCATGATTGAAGCCATTGATCAATATCTGGTGGACGGAGTTGCCACTACCCTGCCATTTGGCAGGTTTGTTATGAATCATCGCGCGTATAGAGATGGCAGTTTTACCACCAACTTTGTGGCCCATTATTTTAAAGAAGAGGATCTACTTTCGCTCGACCGAAGGAGAATACACGGAGCCGCTTTGGTCGGATTGTACCACTACAAAAATACGG
>SKYC01000271.1 GCA_007128085.1 Saprospiraceae bacterium
CATTTTTGGTTGATTTTTTTTGTCACTATATCTTTACAATGCCGGATTGTCGGTAAAGATTCAGAAAAAATTTGGACAGGTGAGGGAACAAGAGATCGTAGAATCCATTGCGCTGAGTCGGGTTAAAGGTCTGGGTACCAAAAATCTAAAGAGGCTCATTAAAGAGTTTGGCACCATTGCAGACATTGTTAATGACAGTGTTAAAGGCCTTTCTTCTACCCCTAAAATTGGGGAAAAACTGGCTCGCTCAATTAAGAATGAGTTGGATATCGATGCGGCGGAAGTCATTTATCAACAGGAGTTAAAAAAGGGTGCCCGCATTTTACCCTATACGCATCCGGATTATCCAGCGAGATTGAGACGGATGGCGGATGGACCCTTGGTTTTGTACTACAAAGGATCTCAGGATCTCAATCCCAGGAGGACACTTGGATTGGTGGGTACGCGAAACCCGAGTGAAGAAGGTCCTTTGATTGTAGAAAAGATTCTATCTGAGATTAAACCGTATAATGTTGTAACCGTCAGTGGCCTGGCCTATGGAGTCGATGCGTGTTGTCATCGGTTCTCTCTTGAAAACGGCTTGCCTACCATAGGTGTTTTGGCCGGTGGATTATCGGATATTTACCCACCTTCAAATCGTTCCCTGTCTAAGAAAATGTTGGAAAATGGAGGTTTGTTGACCGAGTACCATTCAGGTGTGGAAATGATCAGAGAAAACTTCCCCGTGAGAAATCGCATAATTGCGGGGCTCTCCGATGCACTCATTGTTGTCGAGTCCAAAGAAAAGGGAGGTTCTATGATTACCGCTCAATTGGCTTTTGATTACAACCGCTTTGTTTTTGCCATACCCGGCAGAGTGACCGATGAGAAATCCAGAGGATGCAATAAACTGATCAAAACACATGTCGCTTCGCTGCTCGAATCGGTTGAAGACATTACAGAAATGCTGAATTGGGATTTGGGGGAGGACGCCAATTTGGCGAGACAGGGATTGTTGTTTGATGAATTGACTGAGAGTGAAAAGAGAATTGTAGATATTATGCGGGAGAATCCCAGAGTTCATATCGACCAATTGAGTATGTTGAGCAAGTTCAGACCGGGGCTATTGGCCAATCTGTTACTTGAACTTGAACTCAAGGGGCACATACAATCCCTTCCCGGACAAATGTATCGGTTAAAACCCTGATCAAAAATGATTTAAAAAGGGTAATATCTGATTAGAGGTGTCTTTCTGCGTGATAAGAAGATCTGACCAGCGGGCCGCTTTCAACGAAGTCAAAACCTTTCTTTAATCCGACTTCTTTATACAGAGCAAAAGTGTCCGGGTGAACGTATTCAGCCACTTCAATGTGCATTTTTGTGGGTTGGAGGTACTGACCGATGGTGAGTACATCACAACCGTGCTCAACCAAATCGTCCATCACTTTGAAAACCTGTTCCTGTGTCTCTCCAAGACCGACCATAATCCCGCTTTTCGTTCTCTTACCGTACGCTTTGGTTTTCTGAATTTGCTCGAGACTGCGGTGGTATTTTGCCTGAGGCCTGACTTTCCTATACAATTCCTCCACCGTTTCCATATTGTGAGAAACTACTTCCTGTCCGGCGGATATCATCCGTTCCAAAGCCGACCAGGTGCCTCTGACATCGGGGATGAGTGTTTCTATGGTCGTTTCGGGGCAACGCTCTTTGATCTTTACGACCGTTTGATACCATATTTCAGCGCCTCTGTCTTTCAGTTCGTCTCTGTTGACACTGGTAAGGACAGCGTGCTTTACCTCCATGAGGTCGATGGCTTCTGCCACGCGATTGGGTTCGTCCTCATCGTACTCTGGAGGGCGACCGGTTTTTACTGCGCAAAATGAACAACTCCGGGTACAGGTATTCCCCAGAATCATAAAAGTAGCGGTGCCTGCTCCCCAGCATTCTCCCATATTTGGACAACTGCCCGATTGACAGATGGTGTGCAGCTTGTATTCACTGACAATATTTCTTACTTTTTTATAATTTTCACCTATGGGGAGTTTGACTCTCAACCAATCGGGTTTTCGCCTTCTTTCCTTAGGGGATTCTACTACGGGTAACTCTAGCATAATATACAATTTGAAAAGCCCGAAAGCTTTTTAAAAATTTATTTCCTTCTTCCCAACTGCAAAGTTAAATAAAGGTTTACGAAATAAGGCCTGTTATCTTCAATTATCATAATTTCGATGTCCCTGAAGAAAACATCAATTTGGACACCGAGTTCAAGAGCCCTGACTCGCTCCTCAAAGGCACCCCAGGCAAAGTGCATACCTCCTTTCAGATGAATGCCTGGAGCAAATCCCATTTCTGTAAAACCTTTAAAAAATCCGGAGTGACCCTCTATCAAGCTTCTGTCCAGAAACCGATCGTGTTCTTCTTCTGAATACCGAACACTGTTGACATTGCCAAAGGGGCCGTCGCGCTCACCCCTCAATTCCAGGTAATAGGGCTTGATTAACCCCAGTGTAGCTCCGTATTGATAACTCACGCCAACGGCAATTCCCTTTCGTCTCGCTTTTTCAGAGAAATACCGTTTGGTACCCCAGCCGGCTCTGAGAGTGTACAAGCTGTTTTGTTTGCCGTAGATGTAGGGGCGTGAAAGCACACTGAAAAGGCTGATCCGATTGGATTGTCTCACCTCTTTCGGATGTCGCATCGTTCCGATTTCTATGTGGTAGAACGTCGTGCGGTAATAGGTCTCCATTTCTCCGAATTTCACACCCACTCCCATACCGGAAGTGTGGGCAAAAAAATCAAAGGTGAGTTCTTCGGTGTAAACAACACCCACCCTGTCCTCACTTGGCAACCTCGGTTGAAAAGTAGTCTGCGCCTTTGAAATCAAAGGAGAAAATAGGGTCCAGAGCAGGGACGCAACGATTAAGCGAAGGAGGACATTGAAATTCATTACTTTTAAAATGAATATGAGTCTAAAATAGTTCAATTACGATTCTAAAGATATCGGCCATCTCAAAACAGTTACTTGCGGCTGAAATATCACCACAGGTGTTTTTGGTATGCCTATGTACCAATGGAAATACTTTCCAGGGGCATCTAGATATATAAAGATAGTCCATTCCCTCATTTCGTCCTCAATTTATTCACTTTTTTTGGCGCAAGTGGGAAATACTTTCTATTTTGGCGCTGAATCAGTCAATGTTCATGAGATTTTCAGTTGAGGACTTAGACTTTGCTTTTATTTATTTCGCGACATTCACTGGTTCAGCTACCATTTAGAAAGATGTACAAAGTTTCATGCGAATAAACGTAATTTCAGACAGGGTGTCCAATCGGCTCAACTATGTTTTTGAGTATCTGTTTTCGGACTTCGAAGACATCCAAATGGTGGTAAGTGATCGAGCTGAACCCGAGCGAGGTGATTTGATCATTTCTTACGGTAGGAGCAATATGGATGGAGCCCGGATGTACATTCCTCCATCCGATTTTTTAAAACCCGGATTTTTCTCGGGAAAAGAAGAGGATTTTTTGCCGGATTGGAACCACATCGTTGATCGGGTTGAAAAGGGGTGTTATCATCTGAAAGCCGACCTTCCTGGCATCGTTTTCTTTTTCTTGAGTCGAATGGAAGAGTACCATTTTTCCTCCAGTGATTATCTGGAAAGATTCTGTGCCACAGATTCCATTTTAAACCGGAAAGGCCTGGCCGATATAGCTGTTGTCGATCGGATGAAAAACCGTTGGAATGCCCTCCTCATTCAAATTTGCCCGGAACTATCTTTGCGGCCGGCTAAACCAACTATTTTGGCGAGTTGCGATATTGATGTTCTTTATGCCTACCATGGAAAGTCTTTCCTTAAAATTTTAGCCGGTGGACTTAGAGAACTTATACAATGGGACCTCAACGCCTTTTCTGTAAGGATGCAATACTTGTTCGGTAGAAGCCAGGATCCATTTTTCAGTTTTCACTATTTACTCAATTTGTCGGAGTCATTAGATGTCCGTCTCAAAGCGTTTATCCTCTGCCCGCACCTTATAGAATTTTCTGAAGATCGCGGTGGAGAACAGTTGTCTGAATTTGCAGACCATAAACTTCGTAAACTTTTCGGGAAGATGGATGTGGGCTTACATCCCTCCGTTTCAGCTGCTGATAATGTGGAAAAAATATCCCTTGAAAAAGAAAAGCTGGAGATGCTCTTGCAAGTAAACTTAACAAAATCCCGTCAGCATTACCTGCGAATGCGTTTTCCCGATACCTACCGAGCCCTCCTTAAAGCAGGCATTAAAGAGGATTTTAGTATGGGATTTCACGATGGGGTAGGATTCCGCGCCGGTACATCCAGGCCATTTTACTGGTACGACCTGGAAAGGGAAAAAACCACCGATTTGCTTGTTCATCCCCTTGTACTTATGGATGTCGCCTTAAAAAACCACATGGACCTCAAACCGCGGGATGCAAAAGAAAAAATACGGATTTTGATAAAGGAGATAAAAGAGACAAATGGAAATTTTTCATATCTTTGGCACAACAGTTCAATATCTGGTCCCGGGAAATGGAATGAATGGATTTCCGTTCTTGAGTTTATGGTTGAAGAATTGTTGATTTCATATGATTTTCAGGGAGACCTACCGGACTCTTGAAAACATTTACAAAAAAAAAATACTTTGCAAATGGTGCACGATTTATCAAAAAATGTTTCCGTTTTAAACCACTATATAGCTCAACTGAGAGATTCTGAAGTCCAGCAGGATCGCATGCGCTTCCGGGAAAATATTAAACGTTGCGGCCAGATACTTGCTTATGAAATCAGTAAGACCTTTAAGTATGAAGAGTCTGAAGTGGAAACTCCACTGGGTTTTGCCGATTGTAAAAAGATGAGTCAGCACCTGGTGATTGCCTCTATTTTACGTGCGGGCTTACCTTTCCACCAGGGCTTTTTGTCCGTACTCGATGAAGCCGACAACGCCTTTGTATCCGCTTACAGAAAACACCACAAGGACGGAACTTTTGAAATAGATCTTCAGTACTTAACTTGCCCCAATCTGGAAGACAGTGTACTGATTCTGGGAGATGCCATGTTGGCCACCGGTGCTTCCATTCACAAGACCATTGAGTCTTTAAAAAGTTACGGAAAACCACAAAAAATTCACATTGCCACCGTTATAGCTTCTACCGAAGGCATTAAATACATCCGCAGGTTTCACCCCAAAATCAATATTTGGGCCTGTGCCATCGATGATGAACTTACGGCAAAGTCATATATCGTACCTGGTTTGGGTGATGCAGGAGACCTCAGCTTCGGTGACAAAATGCAGGAATAAACCTTAAATTATATCAATAAAGAAGAATTATGAAATCACATCAGAGAGAAATCATTGTTTATCACGACCCCGAATCCAACAGTGGAAAAATGACTGCGGCCTACGCTCGAAGTCTGAGTCAAAATGTCATTCTGTATTCTTTTGACAATGCTCCTCCAACCATTACGGGTTGGAGAGTTATTCTCAACGCACTGAATATGCATCCCAAGGAATTGCTGGACAAATCTAAGCCCTACTATCAGGAGAATATTCGCGGCCGGGAATTTGACGATGAGGGGTGGTTGAATGTGATTAAACGCAATCCCAAATTGATCAAATTTCCCATTGCTATTCACGGGTCTGAAGCTGTTTTTTGCAAAACGCCTACAGAAATTCTCAAGTTGATTCCCGGTAAATCCGGTGATAACTATGAATGATCCCAGCTTGGGTATAATGTATCCGCAATTTGGAAGTGATACCATAGAAAACCGCGATACTCGAAATAGATCCGGCAATCAGTTCTTAAAATCAAGGCGTCGGTAGTCGCTGGTCAGCGATTAAATGGAATGGCGGTTTTTTTACATCAGAAAAATAATCGGTAATGAGTGATGCCCTTCGGCCTGAAGTTATACTGGGGATCATAGGTATCTATTTTTTATTACTCCTCACCATCTCTTACTTTACCGGAAAAAAGTCTGACAATGCGACTTTTTTCCTCGCCAACCGAAATTCTCCCTGGTTTGTGGTGGCATTTGGTATGATAGGTGCCTCGCTTTCCGGGGTGACGTTTATCTCAATACCTGGTGTGGTCGGTGGCGATGGACTGAATCAGGCTTTTTCGTATATGCAAATCGTCTTCGGGTATTTGCTCGGTTACGTTGTTATAGCTCAAGTCCTCCTCCCCCTGTACTACAAACTTAAACTGACGACCATTTACGGTTATCTGGGACAGCGTTTTGGACCTGTCGCCTACAAGACCGGCTCTGCGTATTTTTTACTCTCGCGAACCATTGGGTCGGCATTTAGGTTGTTTTTGGTCGCCATTATTTTGTATCAGTTTGTGTTGAGTCCGTTCGGAATCTCTTTTTTTGCTACAGTGGTCATTACCATTTTATTAATTTGGGTCTACACTTTCCGTGGAGGGATAAAAACAGTGGTGTATACCGATACCCTACAAACTTTCTGCATGCTTGCAGCTGTTGGTATGACCGTCTACATCATCGCATCTGAATTGAGTTTGAGCGGTGGGGGAGAGGTGGTTCAAAAAATAAGGGAC
>SKYC01000125.1 GCA_007128085.1 Saprospiraceae bacterium
GGAATCAATGCGCTCAGGGAATAATTTTGACGGATGGGCATTTGATTCCATCACAGGAAAAAAAATAAAAAATGCCTGAGATTGGAATCTTTGCGGTTTTGCAAAATTCACCTGAATTATAGCCGAGCTCGATGTAAACACCTATTTGAGCTAAGTTATCTTGAGACCAATAGTAATGGGGATTTTGATTGCCGAAAATCTTGCCCCACTTCTAAAGGGAGGCTTTTCTAAACTTGAGTTTAAAAAAAGTACTCTCATAACCGCGGGCTGACTCTCCCCATTTGGGGACGGAGGGCAAGCGTGGGGGAGAAAGCTGAAATCGAGGTAAGCACCTATTTGAGCTAACTTGTCTTGAGACTAGTAATAATTGGGATTTTTAATGCCGGAAACCTTTGCCCCATCCCTAAAGGGTGGGTTTTATAAACTTAAGTTTAAGTGAAAGTCCTCAAAACTGCGGGCTGATTCCCTTTCAGGGGTCGGGGGCAAGGGTGGGGGAGAAGGTTGAGGTCGATGGAAGCACCTATTTGAGCTAACTTGTCTGGCGCTGACGTCTATAGATCTAAAATCAAAGCAACAATCTCCAAGGTAACTTTTTACCCGATGCGCCCCAGAAGAGCAGATCCGTTTTCAGCCTGAACCATCTTCTTGAGCAATACATTTTCGGGATGGGACAATGTGGGGTCCTTTTCGAGAATAATTTTTCCCATTTTTCGCGCGGTTTGCAGGATAATGCCGTCTCTGGCCATATTGGCGACCTTCAGTTCAATATCACCGCTTTGACGGGTGCCTTCTATTTCTCCCGGGCCGCGGATCTTCAAATCCTCTTCTGCTATCACAAATCCATCGTTGGTGCTGCACATGATTTCCATGCGTTTTTTGGCGACTTTGCTCAATTTGTAACCCGTGACTAAAATGCAGTGACTTTGATCGGCACCTCTTCCCACCCGGCCACGCAACTGATGCAACTGAGACAGTCCAAAGCGCTCTGCATTTTCAATGACCATGACCGTTGCATTGGGTACATTCACGCCCACTTCTATGACGGTGGTGGAAACCAGGATATGGGTTTTGCCCTCTACGAATCGCTTCATTTCCAGGTCCTTGTCATCCGGTTTCATTTTTCCGTGGACTACGCCAATCTGATATTGGGGGCGGGGAAATTGTTCTAGTAGCGTCTCATAGCCGTGTTGCAGGTTGGCCAGATCGAGTTTAGAGGATTCTTCAATCAGCGGATATACGATGTACACCTGTCTGCCCGCGGCGATTTGGTTTTTTATAAACTGGTTGAGCCGCCCGCGGTAGCGATCGGAAGACCTGGAAGTTTTTACCGGTTTTCGTCCCGGCGGTAATTCATCTATGGTCGAGATATCGAGTTCTCCATAAAGAGTCATGGCCAGCGTTCTGGGAATGGGGGTGGCCGTCATAACCATTACATGGGGTGGAAGCTCGCCCGATTTTTTCCAGAGTTTGGCTCTTTGTTTGACTCCGAAGCGGTGTTGTTCATCGATGACCACAAGGCCGAGTTTTTTAAAAACCACCCAGTCTTCAATGATGGCGTGTGTTCCGATGAGGACGTGTATTTCACCAGCTGCCAGCTCCTCCAGTATTTTCGTTCGCTTTTTTCCCTTTACAGAACCACTGAGAAAGGCGGCTTTGAGTCCAATTTCTTCGAGCTGTCCGGCGATTTTCAGGTAGTGCTGATTGGCCAGAATTTCTGTAGGAGCCATCAGGCATGTCTGAAATCCGTTGTCAATGGCGAGCAACATGGCCATGATGGCTACTATTGTTTTTCCACTGCCTACATCTCCCTGAATCAGCCGGTTCATTTGAATGCCTGTTTTGGTATCGCCCCGAATTTCCTTCAGCACTCTTTTTTGAGCGCCGGTCAATTCAAAGGGCAATTGCTCTGAGAAGTAGCGGTGAAAGTACTGACCCACCTGTTCAAAGACAAAGCCTTTTAATCGCATTTTCCTCTCGGTCATTCGGTGTAACATTCTCAACTGCAACACAAAGAGCTCCTCAAAAGAAAGTCGTTTGCGGGCCTGATCCAACTGGCTTTGATTTTCCGGAAAATGTAGCCATTTGAATGCGCGATAACGGTCGATCAATTTTAATTTTTCCAGCAGATAAGCGGGCATGGTCTCAGGGATGTCGCTTTTTGACAGACCGGCCCAGATGTTCTTTTGTATTCTTCTCAAACCCTTGGTATCCAGACCGCGGGAACTGAGTTTTTCGGTTGTGCTGTATACGGGTTGCAGTCCCGTTTTTACCAATTTTTCAGCGCCTCCTTCCCCGATGATCTCTATTTCGGGGTGCGCCATGTTTTTTTTGCTCCCGTAGTAAGACAGTTTGCCGAAAACGATCAATTTGACACCCGGCCCAATGATCTTTTCCAATCGAGTGACTCCCTGAAACCAGACCAGCGTTATATTTCCGGTGCCGTCGGTAAAACCGGCGCTGAGCCTTTTTCCCCGCCCTCTGCCCATTATTTGGGTTTGGGTAATGACGCCCTTGAGCTGTATCGGTTGACCGTCTTCAACCGCCTCTCGAATACTTGAAAAAACGGTTCTGTCAACGTGTCGAAAGGGAAAGTCCGTAAGCATGTCCCACTGGGTTTTTATTCCCTTTTCCTTCATCAACAGTTCGGCCCGTGCAGGACCGACGCCCTTGATGTAGGTGATGGGGGACGATAATTTTTCCGAACTTCCTCTCAGCATAAATGTTTCATTGAGTATGGAGGTGAAATCTCACATTTTTGACTACATTAGCGGTCAAAATTAAGAAATAGGAATTTAACGGACTTCATTATCGAACCAATTCCCAAAAACGAACCATTGATTTATGGAAAATAAAAGGCAACTTCAAATGGCCGAAACGGTGAAAAGGCACTTCAGCGAAGTACTGCAGAGGGAGGGATACCTCATCTACGGATCGGGGCCACTCGTCACCGTGACCAATGTCAAAATATCCCCCGACCTCAGCCAGGCCACAGTTTATCTGAGTGTCTACAATGTCGCAAGCAAGGAGACGGTGATCGAGTCTATTTCCCACAACGCCTCCCGGCTCAGGCAGTCGCTTGCTTCAAGAACCAGGCGACACATGAGGAGAGTGCCTTATCTGGAGTTTCATCTGGATGAGTTGCTGGATGAAATGGAAAAAGTAGACAATCTCTTCGACCGCCTTTACGCGGAGAACCAGATGGGGAGTGGAGAGGAAGAGGAGTGATAGACGGAATTGCCCATGGGTTTAAAAAAATTTTAAACAGATGAAACAGTCCATGACTGTGATATACAACGAGAGACACAAGGAAGAATGATTAAATTTCACGTTTGCAGTCAATCGTAAGGAATAAAAAATTTTAAACAGATGAAAATATTGGTTATCGGTGCAGGGAGGTCTTCCTCGGCACTGATTAATTATTTGCTCAATGAATGTGCGCAAAACGATTGGACGCTCTTTTTGGCCGACCGCGATTTAGATCTGGTGAGAGAGCGATTGAAAAACCATCCTTCAGGCCGCTCTATTGAACTTGACATTATGGATATCGATCAGCGTAGGGAGGCGATTCAAAAGGCCGACCTGGTGGTTTCGATGCTGCCTGCCTTTTTGCATGTCAAGGTGGCGAGGGATTGTTTGGAGTACGGAAAGCATCTGGTAACGGCCTCTTACGTCTCTTCTGAAATGCACGAATTGGCTGAAAAGGCGAGGGCCAAGGGATTGTTGTTTATGGGAGAAATGGGGCTGGATCCGGGAATCGATCACATGTCCGCAATGGAAAAGATAGATGAAATTAAAGAATCGGGGGGCGATATCGAGTCCTTCCGCTCCTATACCGGGGGCCTCATAGCTCCTGAATCGGATGACAATCCCTGGCACTACAAATTCACCTGGAATCCCCGCAATGTTGTTTTGGCCGGGCAGGGCACGGCTCAGTATTTAAAGGATGGAAAATTTAAATACATTCCCTACCACCGACTTTTTTCCCGTTATGAAACGGTGAAAATTCAGGGTATGGGCCCTTACGAAATGTACCCCAACAGAGACTCCTTACTCTATCGGACTTCCTACGGGATTGAAGATATTCCCACCATCATCAGGGGTACGCTCAGACATCCCGGTTTTTGCGATGCCTGGAATGTTTTTATCAGACTGGGTTTGACCGACGACTCCTATCCCATTATCAACAGCGAACAACTCACTTACAGAGAGTTGGTGGAAGCCTATCTGACGGACGATTCTGACAAACCCGTGGAGCTGAAAGTTGCGGAATTGCTCGACCTGGATCCGGATTCAGAAATTATGTCCAGGATTCAGTGGACCGGCTTATTCAGCGATCAAAAAGTGGGCATTGAGAATGCAACTCCTGCTGAAATTTTGGAGCAACTTCTGAAATCAAAATGGAACCTCAAGGCAGAAGATCGCGATATGATCATTATGCAGCACGAATTTAAATACCGGCTGAATGAGAAAAGGGAAAAACTGATTTCCACGATGATTCTGAAGGGCGAAAATGCTACCGATACTGCCATGAGTAAGCTGGTGGGTCTGCCCCTGGCCATTTTTGTCACCCTTTTCCTCAAGGGGACACCATTTAAAAACGATTCCAGTATTCCGGTGGACCGGGAAATTTACAGCCCTGTACTGAGGGAGTTGGAAGAGCACGGAGTGGTGTTCAGGGAAAAAGTCATTCCACTGGAGAAGTGAGTGTCTCCGCAGCTTTTTTAATTATGGGGAGTCCTGCCTGGAAAAAAACAACAAAAGATTGAGTTTTTGCGACTTTCGACCTTTTGGAATGATGCATCGTGGAGCGACCATCCCAATTCTGTGCCACCCGGGGGAGGAATGCCAGCCAACTTTTATCTAAATTAGCGCAATGAACCCATTCAAAGCACTTAGGGGGTTGCTGACTTCTGCCGGTGATGTCAGTTCTATGCAGACCTCGGCCATGATCAGATTTGGTATGATGTGGTTGATTTACATCGGACTGGCCAAGTCAGATCTGAGTCTGGACGTTATCGCGCAATACGAATTGTTTATTTTTTCGGCCAATTTATTTTCGTTTGCACTATTGTACGGTGGGAAAAATGCGGTACTCAATTTTCAACTCGGCGATTCCGGGAGTTTAAAAACTCTTCAGGCGGGTGCGGTGGTGGTGTTTTCAGTAGCCGGACTGGTGATGGCCTCTCTTTTTATGCTGGTGAGCAACAGCCCGGACGCACTGGCCGGTATCTCTACGGCTGTACCCCCCACAGAACTTCTCGCCCTGTATATATTTTTATTGGTTTCCGGATCGGTACTGGATTTTTTCTTGCTCTTGCAAAAAGACTATAAATGGGTGGTTCGTCAATCCTGGTTTTTTAACGGTTTGATGGTTCTGGCGGTGTTGGTTCCCACTTTGCTTTTAGGGGACTTGTACACTGCCTTTGTCGCAATGAGTGGCGTTTTAATGCTGCAGTGGTTGTCCGTCATTTTTCTGGCGCTTAAGGGATTTAAGTCGCTGGTATTCTTCCCCTTTGGGAGCTTTCTCTACACTTCTTTTCTCCCGCTGAGCTTGTACGCGCTGCTCGGCGGATTATCGGCCTATATCGGCGGGTACCTGGTGCTTCGATTGGATCCCTCCAGTGAAGTGTTTGCCGTTTTTCGGTACGGTGCCAGAGAACTCCCACTGGCCACCCTGATGACCGGTGGAATAGTGAGTGCTCTGATTCCGGTGGCCGCAGCCAGCAGACAAAAGGCGGGGGAGCGGATGAGGCGGGAACTCCGTGTACTTTACCACCAGTTGTTTCCCCTGACGATTGTACTGATGCTGATCAGTCCACTGATATACCCCTTGGTCTTTAGCCCGGAATTTGCTGCATCAGCGGGAATATTTAATATTTACCTTTTGTTGTTGTTCAGCCGGTTGTTGATTCCTCAGGTTTTTTTATACGCAGAAAAAAGAAATCGCATTTTGAATCTATCTGCTTTGGTTGAAATTATTGTTAATATCGGCTTGAGTGTATTCTTGTTTCAATACTACGGGGTGTATGGTATAGCCTGGGCTTCGGTCATCGCCTTTATGGTGAGTAAGTTGGTGATGTGGTACTATGCGGTATGGCATCTAAAGCTGCATATTCGCCTCTTTATTCACCCCGGATTGTACGTGCTCTACGGTCTCGGAACAGCCGCGGCCTATGCAGTTTCACTTTTTTACACACAATGGATCTAAAACCCATGATCGATGATGAATTATCACCCGGCTACTGAAGCTATTTTTAACGACTTAAAGGCAGCTATGGATGAGCGGGAAGCCCGCTCTATTCTCAGAATTCTCATTGAAGACCTGAGACTGCATAATTTGCAGAAAAATGGCAATGGGGGAGAGGTCACCGCTGAACTGACGCAACTCCGGCAAGCGGTGGAGCGGGTACTGAGTGGTGAACCGGTGCAATACGTCACCTCGCGGGCCCACTTTTACGGATATGAATTTGAAGTATCTCCCTCTGTTCTGATTCCGCGACCCGAAACCGAAGAATTGGTGTACGAATTACTGAA
>SKYC01000299.1 GCA_007128085.1 Saprospiraceae bacterium
GAACTTGCTGTTTACCATTCGTTTAGATTGCAAAGTTTTAAAGTTTATCGCGTTGGTTTCCCCTGGCCACGCCAAGGCGTGGTAAACTCCCTTTCCGCCAATCCCTCCCATGTCTCCCGTCATCAACTGTTCATTAACTCCATCTCTTCGGCTGCATTTTCCGGAGGTTGGGTCAATAGGCTCACAACCACTGTGACCACAAAAGCGGCGATAAAACCCGGTATCAGTTCATAGGTGATGTCCCGCAGGCTTTCTGTCAACCGCCATACAATGGTCAGTCCCGATCCTGTGATCATGCCCCAGATAATGCCAGGACCCGTGGTCCTTTTCCAGTAAAGAGCGAGGATGGATGTCGGCCCAATGGCCGCCCCCAGTCCTGCCCAGGCAAACAGTACGAGCCAGTATACGAGGTCTTCGGCCAAAAATCCAATGAGCAACGCCAGCACTACCAAACCAAACACCACTGTCCGACTGGCCTTCACGAGCAATCGCTGAGAGAGGTTTTTGTTTTTGTGCCAGATTTTTTCATAAAAGTCCCTGACCACCCCCGATGCAGCCACCAACAACTGAGAGTCGGCCGAGGACATAATGGCTGCAAAGACAGAGGCCACAACCAACCCGAAGACAACGGGCGGAAAATAGGCCTGAGCGAGAAAAGCGAAGAGGTTTTCGGTGTCGGCTCCGGGCAACATTTCCACTTCAGGGAAAAGGGCCCTGCCCGCCAATCCGATAAAGAGCGCTCCCCAGGCCATCAAAATATTCCAGAATGTACCGACCAAACAGGCAATTTTCAACTGTTTTTCATCCTCTATGCTGAGGTACCTCGAAATAATGTGCGGATTCCCCGGAGACCCCAGACCGATGCCCAGAGCAGAAATAGCAGCTCCTGTGGTCAGTGCATAGGGATCGGCCAGGTTTATATCCAGATTTTTTAGCTCATTGACAATCACCTGCCAACCACCTGCATCGTAAATAATGAGGGCCGGTAAAATCACCAGTGCGAGCAACATCAATACGGCCTGCACCATATCGGTCAGACTGACTGCCAGAAACCCACCGATCAATGTATACAGGAGAACGATGGCAGCCGTTATCACAATCCCCGTATTTTCCCGAAGTCCGAAACTCGCTGCAAAGGTCTTCCCACCAGCGACGAATTGAGCGGAGACGTATCCCACCATAAACACCAAAATAATGAAAACCAGTACCAACCTAATGGTGGTTGCGTGGGATTTAAACCTGGATGCAAAGAAGTCCGGGACGGTAATACAATCCCGGATGCCCGAATACCGCCTGAGCCGGCGAGCGTAATAGAGAAATAAAAAGACTTCTATGACTATGTAGCCCACCACCGCCCAGACCGCTTGCGCTCCAATACTGTAGGCCATGCCGGTTACCCCCAGCAAAAGCCAGGCACTCCTACCGGACACCACTGCAGATAGTGCCATCACATAGCGATTGATTTTCCGGCCGCCAATAAAATACTCACTGATTCCCCTGGATGAAAACTTGGATGCGTACACGCCTATGGCCACCACCACGAGCAGGTAGAGAACAAAACTAAATACAGCCTGGGAATTGATCCCATCCTGCAGTATTCCGTCCGGATCCATCATCTTTCTTTTTGCTTAGCCAGAAAAACTGCAAGGCCCATAATCAGAGCGGGAAGTACGTACATCACAAAGTCGATCGACGCCATAGAATTTGAATTGAAAACCTAAAATTAGTCAGTATGATGGGATTTAGCAAAAATGAGGGAATGGTTTTAACCCGGGTTAAGGCCTCCTCCTCTTTCCCATAGCGAACGAGTCCGAAGAAGCGCAAAATATAGCTCCGAAGTGCGGGGGATTGTTTAATTTTGTCGTGCGATCAAACTTTTGATCTCTTTTTTGGAAAAAGCTTAAATCATTTTGAAGCTATTTCTTGTTGAACTCTTATGTTTGCAGGACAATATTGCTAATTTTTTATTTGGAGAAAATATGAGTGTAATCGAAATTAAAGTTCCCGAAGTGGGAGAGTCTATTACGGAGGTCACCCTGGCACAGTGGTTAAAAGAGGACGGTGCTTACGTCAAAGAGGATGAGCCCATTTGCGAATTTGAATCCGACAAAGCAACCCTGGAGTTGCCCGCCGAAAAATCGGGTGTAATCCAACACATTGCCTCTGAGGGAGACGACCTCGAAATAGGTGCGCTCATCGCCAAAATCGATACATCTGCTGAAGCCCCGAAAGAATCAGAAGAAAAAAGCGATAAGAAAAAAGAGAAGTCGGATGAATCCGCTACAACCTCTGCTGAAAAATCTGAGCCGGACAAAAAGGAAGAACCGAAGGCCGATAAAAAAGAAGAGGAGCCCAGAGAGGACGATTCTTCGGAATCGGCTTATGCGGCGGGACATCCCTCACCTGCAGCGGCCAAAATATTGAGAGAACACGATATAAAACCCGCTGAAGTCAACGGTACCGGCAGGGAAGGCCGAATTACCAAAGAAGACGCCATGCGCGCTGTGGAAAAGGGCGGAGACGGATCGGATCAATCGACGTCTGCAGAACCTGCTGAAAAAGCGGAACGGACTTCTGGTCATACAGCATTCAGCAGAGAAGAGCGAAAAGAGAAAATGAGCCGCATGCGCAGAACCATTGCCTCCAGACTGGTATCTGCCAAAAACAACACGGCCATGCTCACCACTTTTAATGAAGTAGATTTGAGCAATGTCATGTCCATGAGAAAAAAATACCAGGACCGCTTTGTGGATAAGCACGGAATTAAACTTGGTTTTATGTCTATTTTTTCAAAAGCCTGTGCCAAAGCGCTCATGGATATGCCCCAGGTCAATGCCCGACTGGAGGAAAATGAAATCGTTTACCACGATTACGTAGACATATCCATTGCCATTTCCACTCCCAACGGACTGGTGGTGCCTCCCGTGAAAAATGTCGAGTCTCTCTCTTATGCCGAGATTGAGAAAAAAATCAAAGAACTGGCCGATAAAGCCAGAGAGGGAAAACTGAGCTTGAATGAAATGACCGGTGGCACCTTTACGATAACCAACGGTGGCGTTTTTGGATCTCTGGTCAGCACGCCCATTTTGAACGAACCTCAATCCGCCATACTGGGAATGCACACCATTCAGCAGCGCCCGGTGGCCGTGGATGGAAATGTGGAAATAAGGCCGATGATGTATCTGGCTCTTTCCTACGACCACCGCATCATCGACGGAAGCACATCGGTTACATTTTTGGTAAAAGTCAAGGAATTGCTGGAAGATCCGGTAAGCATGATCCTCGACCTGTAAGCGGATAGATAGTAAAGGATCGGGCGAGGGGCGTAAGCCGAATCAGTGAGCCCAAATCACCCATTGAAAAACAGAGGACAATGACAGTTCAGGAGTTTTTTGATCTTTTGGCGGCCAACTCTGTTGCGGTACTGACTTTTTTCTTCTGTTTGCCCTTCAGTGCTTTACTCTCCAATTACTTGAGCGGAGCTTCGGCCGCTTCAGCTCCCTGGAAATACCTCTACAGCGGCTTAATTTACCTGGTCAGTATCCCCGGCTTGTTTGCTCTTACCCTTTTGTTCTACCTGTTTTTATTTGAGCGCGTAAATGTGATGGAGCTGGATATTGTGCTTCACATACTCCCGATCGTTTCCATGATTGCCACCATTCTCATCATTCAGAAAAAAGTGAGTCTGGATCTCATTCCCGGCTTCGATAAAATCACCGGTTTTCTCACCGTCATTACGGTTGTATTGATTGTTCTGTGGGTGCTCGATCGCACGCGACTCTGGGTAGTGACCTTTTTACCCCTCCCCTTTGCATTGCTGATTTTTGCGGTACTGTTGGTGTTGTTCCTTTGGGGTTGGAGGAGAATCAGCGGAGGCAATCGGTAAAAAAAATTTTATTCTCCATGGTCATTGGAGCTATTCAGTGGTCAGCTTTGTATTGCCCCTGAAATGGAAAATCGGCGGAAATTTAACGCCACTCGAAAACCGAAATACTCTGACCTCTGTAATTCGCAATGAATAACTTATTGTCGCTCTTTATCACCGCGGTCGGTTTGTCCAACTGCTCATCGATTGTCTGAATCAGTTCTCCCTCATGCGAGTAGATCAACAGACGCGAATTCTCAAAATCGGTGGCATAGATCCCGGATTCATCGACAAAAATACCGGTGGTGGCATCCATCCCATCCCCTGCACCGATGGTTTTCAGGTGATTGTTGTCACTGTCAAACACCTGAACCCGGTGGTTGTAGGCATCTGCAACATACAGCTTTTCCTCAAAAAACCTCACCTGGGTGGGATAGTGAAAATCACCATCCTCACTTCCCTCGATGCCAAAACTGAGGTCACCGGATTCATCCCACAACAATATTCGGTGGTTGTAAAAATCCGCCACCGCCATTCTCCTCCCGTCCACATCCACTCCTGCAGGTGCATCGGGAGCCTGGGGCAAGGGTACAGACACCAGGTCTTCGCCAGCAATGTACACAATCCTATCTGCACCGTACTCAGCGACATAAAGGATACCTTCGCGATACGACAAATGCATGGGGCGGCTGAATGCATGAACATCCTCCACCACTTCCCCTGATTGATCAGCTCTGATCAGGCGATTGTTGTCCCCGTCTGAAATCCAGAACAACTCCTCTTCCGCATCGTACTCCAGTCCAATGATGCCCACACCCTCCAAGGGTATTTCATTGGAGAACTGCCAACTCTCAGTGGAATTCGGGCCACAGGAGGACAGGAGGAATAAGATAACCAGGGTAAAAGAGAAAACCGGGGCTTTGAGTTTCATAAGATTACAGGTTTTTGCAAAAATAAAAAAATCATTTTTTTGTAGAGGCAAAACATTTCACAACTTCTACAATACCATTAAAATAGTAAACCCGGCCCAAAAGTGGTACCGGGTTCACATTTAATAATCTACTGTAGCTCCCGCTCGTACTTGCAGCAGGAGTGCAAACCGTTGTAAGCCTTGTCTGAAGCCCTCACCATTTCGGTATCGTGGCCTTTTTTCGCAATGGCGCGGTGAACCGCTTCCAATTCTGTTTTATCCGGCTGGAAAGTCAGCTGTAACGATTGATCCGCTACGTCCCAATTGGCAGCAACCACCCCATCGACTTCCAATGCGGCTTTTTCTATCCGATCCTTACACATGCCGCAATTTCCGGACACAGCAAGCTTGGTTTCACTTTGCAGAGCTCCTGTAGGCGAACCGGAATTCCCCTCTTTTCCACTCTTCTCTACCCGTCCATCTGCTCTTTCTACTTTAATGGACTCTGTGGTATAGCCGGCGTCATCCACCAGTTTTTCTACCTGGTCAAAAGTCATTTTCATGGAGGCGGGCACTTGATAAGTGAGCACTCCCTTTTGCAATTCTACTTTGATATCGGAAATTTTGTCTACCTCCTTGAATTTTTTCTCCAGTCCGTAAGCACAAAACGGGCATCCGAGGCCGTCAACTCTTACTGTGAAGTGATCGCTTTGTGCATGGACTGCAAAAGCCAGTGATAAGGTGGTAATGATTAATATGATCGTTTTCATGATTTTTTGTTTTTGTTTGAATTAAAAAAAATAAATAATTGGGGTCAAAGTACCATTCTCCCCCCGAATAAGAGCGACCAGTTTCGCCCGTAAGTCAGCGGCAAATTCTCCGCCACTGTAAACTGAATCGACGTCTCTACGGTAAATTTCCCGCGCGCGTACTGAAGGCCGGGGGCAATGTAATAACCGTATTGAGCGCCTTCCTCGCCGGAACGCATGTTCATGCCCTCTGTCTCCAGATACACATTGATCTGGTTGGCCGGGTAGGAAGGTTCCAGCAGAGGAACCGCAACCCCAAGCTTGTAGCTCAGATAATTGTGGTGGGATAAACCGTGTACAACAGCGTACCCCAGTTCCGCCTGAACGCCGATCTTAAGGCTCTCATACGCCCCGGCAAAACCGGCGTAGGTCTTGTAGTGATCCATGCCGATTTCGGGTATACCCAGAGAAGCTCCCGTTGGAAACATCTGTTTCACTTTAGCAGCGACCCGAGTGGATTGACCCATTTTGTCCTTTTGTATAAACTGGTACTTACCCATCAGAGCGACATCTCCGAGTCTGTTTCCTCCCAAATCGTGATTAAACACCCAGGGAACAGTCAATCCGACTGCGGTACTCCTGTTTATGTTGTAATCGCCTTCGAGTATCAGACTTGAATAATCCAGATAGTCGCTGTTGACGTGGTGAAACAAAGCCCTGACAGTGGTTTCACCAGCTCCCAACATGATGGGTTTATCCAGCCGTATGGGGGGGCCCTGAGCCAAAATCCCGTGGGTAATCAGTAGGCTGAGAACAATCAGCTGTAATGCAATAATTTTCATCTTAAATTTTTTTTCTATGCCTGCTGTGCTGAGGTTTTAAGCAAAACACTTAGTCTTTGAATCTTCAACGCAGTCAATATATGTATAAAATGGGGTAATGGCCTTTAATTCAACCGTTTCCGA
>SKYC01000217.1 GCA_007128085.1 Saprospiraceae bacterium
CACATCAGGGTGGCTTCGTGAAATCCACACAAGATCAATTTAAGCTTTCCCGGATACGTATTGATATCCCCTATGGCAAAAATTCCGGGAATATTGGTGGCGTAGTCGAATGTGTCCACTTTAATTGCGTTGTTTTCAATTTCTAACCCCCAATCTGCAATGGGTCCCAGTTTTGGCAGCAGCCCAAAAAGCGGAATAAAGTGATCGGCATCTATCGTCTTTCCACCCTCCTTTTTGTGGTTGATATCGACGGACTCCAACTTTCCATTCCCATTCAGTCCCACCACCTGAGCACTGGTCATCAATTTTATTTTTCCGGATTCACCCAGGGTTTTTACTTTTTCAACAGAGTCCAGCGCCCCCCGAAATCCCTCCCTTCGGTGAACCAAAGTGAGCTCGCTGGCAATTTCTGACAAGTAAATGGCCCAATCCAGGGCAGAATCTCCGCCTCCGGCAATGACCACCTTTTGATCTCTGAATATTTCGGGATCCCTGACCATGTACGACACCCCGCGATCCTCAAATTCCGCGATGTTCGAAATGGGTGGCTTTCTCGGTTCAAAAGACCCCAGTCCACCGGCGATGGCAACAATGGGAGCCGCGTGCTGCGTTCCTTTATTGGTGGTCACTACAAAAGTTCCATCTTCTTTCTTTTCAATCGTCTCTGCTCTCTCCCCCAGGGTAAACCCGGGCTTGAAAGGGGCTATTTGTTTCATCAGGTTGTCGACCAGTTCCCCGGCGAGCACCTCGGGATAACCGGGAATGTCGTAAATCGGTTTTTTTGGATAAATCTCAGTCAATTGCCCCCCCGGCTGTGGCAGAGAATCTACCAAGTGGCATCTGAGGCGCAAAAGACCTGCTTCAAAAACGGCAAAAAGGCCCGTAGGCCCCGCCCCAATGATCAATATATCCGTCTGAATCATACTCTGTTTTTTCTGACTCTATCATTTTATCTCCACTTCTACCCTTCGCACTTTGCACAAAGGTTTACTTCCCCTTGAAATGGGCCTTCCTTTTTTCCACAAATGCACGCACACCTTCCTGAAGATCCTCGGAATCCATGCATTTACCAAACGATTGCACTTCCATTTCAAAACCATCCTCACCGGCTTCGTAATAAGCATTGACGCATCGGATAATTTCCGTTATGGCCATGGGCGCCAATTGACCTATGGAATTCAATACAGCGCGACATCTCTCCATCAAATTTCCCTCTTCAACCACTTCGTTAATGAGGCCCAAATTCAATGCCTTTTCCGCTGAAATCATTTCTGCGGTCAACAGCAGGTACATGGCCTGTGCCTTGCCTATGTATCGGGGCAGACGCTGAGTGGCTGCATAACCCGGTGTGAGTCCCAACTTGGCTTCGGGTTGACCAAATTTAGATTTCTCGCTGGCAATCCTCATGTGGCAAGCCATGGCCAATTCCAATCCACCCCCGAGAGCGAATCCATCGATGGCAGCAATAACGGGAATGGGCGATTTTTCGTACTTACCGAAAACTCTGTTTCCCTGCCTGGACAATTGCTTGCCTCCTTCAAGACCGTAGTCCGGAAAGTTCTTCAAATCCGCTCCTGCCGCAAATGCTCTGCCTCCCGCCCCGGTCAAAACAATACCATAGGGTCTGGGATCCAGGGACAAAATTTCTTCCAATGCGCTTTCGAGTTCTTCTATGGTGTCCCAATTCAGCGCATTCAAAGCTTTTGGTCTGTTTATGGTCACCGTTGCAATCCTGTCTTCGATTTCTACTAATACATTTTCATAGGATTTCATAAATCATCGTTTTTATTTTTGTAAAAATAGCGTCCAAGCTGTGAATGCCCGGCCCTTTATCGACAAAAAACCGGGGCTCACACAGCTGTAATTCGGTTAAAGTCTCACCGTTTGATTCCAGTCAATGGGTTTGCAAAGATAAAAAAACCCTTGCACTCTTTGAAGTCTTCATGTGAAAGTAAAAAAAGATGATTTACACCCACTCAAAAAGCAGAACGGGAGGAATCAGAAATAACATGGCCGCAATGGTAAAAATCAATAAGAGTTTCCACACCCACTTAAACCACACCTGATAGGGAATGCCGGCAATGGCCATAATGGCCATCAAAACTCCGGATGTAGGTACAATCAAATTGGTGATTCCGTCTCCCAACTGATAAGCGAGAACGGCGGTTTGTCGGGAAAAGCCCATCAGATCACTCAAAGGAGCCATAATGGGCATAGTCAGTGCAGCCTGTCCCGAACCCGACGGTACGAAAAAATTTAAAAAAGATTGAAGGAAAAACATCAACTGAACGGACAAATAGGAAGGGAGGCCTTCTGTCAAACCGGCGGCAAAATCCAACATGGTATGAATGATTTTCCCGTCCTCCGCCAGCACCAGGATTCCCCGGGCAAGCCCTATGACCAATGCGGCGAGAACCATTTCTTCTGCCCCTTTAACAAATGCATCCGAGGCCTTTCTGACAGACAAATTTCCCACCACAGCAGCGACAAGGCCCAGTCCGAAAAACAAGGCCGAAATTTCAGGAATGTACCAATCGTGTTCGTCGACTCCGTATACCAACACCACCAGTGACAATCCCAGTAAGGCCAAAACCGATTTATGCCGAACGGTAAAATGCTCCGAGTCTTTATCAAAATCGCGCAAATCCCTCTCCTTGTCAATCTGATACATGGGGCTCAATGCGGGGTTTTTACTGATACGCTTCATATACCGCATCACAAACCATATGGCCACTGTCGTAAAAACCAGCCAAACGAGTAACCTGTAATAAAACCCGGAAAAGACCGGAACTTCAGCAATCCCCTGAGCTATACCTATTGTAAAGGGGTTCAAAAATGCACCTGCAAAACCCGCTCCGGCTCCTACAAACGGAATCGCTACTCCCGTGATGGAATCGTACCCCATTTTGAGTGCCAGAGGTATGGTGATCAAGACAAAGACCAAAACTTCTTCGCTCATTCCAAATGTGGCACCTCCAATGGAAAAAAAGAACATCAGCAGGCCCAGTAACACCCCCTTTAATTCCGGTCTTTCAACCGACAAAGCGACTACGGATTTCAATCCGGCATTGATCGCTCCTGTGGCTTGAATGACTTTAAACGCCCCGCCGACTATAAAAACGAAAGCAATGATATTGGCGGCGGCCACCAGCCCCTGAAACGGAGCCTGAAGGAAATCAAAAAATCCCTGGGGATTTGACTCCACCAGATGATATGTGCCCGGAACCACTACTTCTCTGCCCTGCTCATTGATTACGCTTTCAAACATTCCGGCGGGAATAATCCAGGTCATCACCCCCACTACTGCCATAATGAATAATACGATGGTAACTGCGTCGGGAATCCAATCCAACCAGGACTTATTGGCCATTTAAATTATTTTTTGCTTGAAGAAGAAGTGGGGTAAAGTTATAAAAAATAAAGAAAGTACGTATACCACGCCTGGAATAAAGAAATATGCACAGCGGACGGTTGCTACAAAATCCATCACATTTTCAAAACCTGATCGTACAAATGCGGGTGAATGATATTTACTTCCGGCTCTAACAGAATGCCGAATTTATCCTCCACTTTTTTCTGAACGCTGCCGGCATGAGTCACCAAATCTACTGCACCGGCACCACCTCGATTAATTAACACAAGGGCCTGCTTTTCATAACATCCGACTTTCCCGCTGTACTTACCTTTAAATCCGCACTGTTCAATGAGCCAGCCGGCGGGAATTTTGATATTTTGATCGTCCAGGACATAGTGAGGCATCTCCGGATACTCGTTCAACAAGGCCTCTGCTTTCCGGGAGGGTAAAACGGGGTTTTTGAAAAAACTTCCCGCATTTCCCAGTTCGGCGGGATCCGGTAATTTTGACATTCGAATTTCAATGACGGATTGGAAAATGTCCTCTATTTCAGGATGGCCAATTTTCTTTTTTTCCAGGTGCGATTTCAATCCGCCGTATGACAAGTTGAACTGGTGATCTCTTCCGGAAAGTCGCAGCCACATATCAGTTATGATCACTTTCCCCTTTAGTTCATTTTTAAATATACTGTCTCTGTAAGCGAGCTGACATTCTTCGCGATCATAAACTTCAAATTTTCCGGTTTCGAGATTGAAGGCCCGAAGGCAAATAAATACGTCTTTAAATTCCACCCCATAGGCTCCAATATTTTGAATGGGGGCTGCTCCTGATCGACCGGGAATGAGTGCCAGATTTTCGATGCCTCCAAACCCATTTTCGACTGCCCAACTAACCAGCTGATGCCAGTTCACCCCTCCTCCCACATTGACCAGAACATCCTTACCAGACATCCGGTGACTCAATCGCTGTATGTCCACATGAACGACCAATCCATCGTAGAAATCGGGTAAGAGCACATTGCTCCCACCCCCCAGAATCAAAAAATCGTCGTAGGAAGCAATCAGTTCGGGAAGGCTCTCTAACTGCCCCTCACTGCTCAATCGCAGATATCCCCCGGCAGTGGAGTCCAGGCCAAAAGTATTGTGATTTTTCAGCGGATGATTCACCTTGACCATGAGGTTGTTTTTGGTCTGCATGCTTACAATAATTATGTCGCAACAAAAGTAAGTCAGTTTTCTCAGGGAAAAAATAATGTAAAAGAGAATTTAACGGGACTTTTTTTATTCAAAACCACTGCCCTTTTAAACCGGTGCAAGGTACATTCATTTACTCCTTTGAATAACCCCGGATGAATCGCGGTAAAAGCGTGAAAAAAATAACCATATTTCTTCGCTGGCTTCGAACTCACTAAAAAATTCACTGAATATACTCGGAACTGTAGAACCCGGCCATATATGACCTCCTCCGTGCAACACCATCATCACCACTTCGGACTGATCCAGACAGGGGCCGTAAACCACCCGCTCAACCAGGGGTTCTCCCCGCTTATCTGTTCTCAATAAAACTTCCACTTCGCCCGAATCGGTACAGCCGTTTTTGAGCTTCCAAAATTTGACAACCTCCTCTGATGAAGCGAAATGATCGTTGCCATCAAAACCAACAATCATATCGTCGGTACCGTGAATTTGAAGAACAGGCACTGCGTAATCGGGTTGGCAGACAGGTTCCTGATTTCTCCACATCGTTCCGGCAACAGAGGCCATGGCTGTTATTTTTTCCGGAAGCTCACAAGCCAATTTATAACTCATAAAGCCCCCGTTGGAAAAACCGCAGACATATACCCGTGAATGATCAATGGAATATTGTGACCCCAGTGAGTCGATTAAACCGCTGAGAAAAGCAATATCGTCCGCCCCATTCTTCCTGTCCGAAGCATTCCAGGAAGCCTTTAATCCCACAGGGTATACAGCCAGAAAACCCTCCCTGTCGGCAATTTCATTGAAGTTGGTCATACGCATGATCCTCTCAGGGGTTTGCATCAGGCCATGAAGCACCAAAACCAAAGGATGGCTTTTTTCATCGCAATAAGAAGCGGGTTTATGAAGAATAAAACTGCGCTCCTCCCCGTCGAATGTCATTTCCACGAGGCTCTGTGACAATGCCTCGTCGGAAACCAACAACAAAGCTGAAATTAAGAGAAAAAAGGTAGAGTTTATACGATACATTAACAGTGAACTTTAAAGGGTGCAATCAATTTAGTAAATCGCCGGAAAAACATCACAGTCATTCCGGTATATTTAATAACTTTGATGAAATACAAAAATTATGAGAATTGCAATAATTGCGCACGACGGTAAGAAAGCAGACATGGTTTCTTTTTTGCTCAACTACAAAGAAATACTGGACCAAATTGAATTGGTGGCCACGAAAACCACCGGCGGATTGGTCGAAAAGGCAGGCCTGGAAGTGACAAAAATGTTGTCGGGACCCGTCGGGGGCGATGCTCAAATTGCAGCCATGGCGGCGGAAAAAAAGCTGGACCTCATCGTGTTTTTCCGAGATCCACTCGATAAACACCCCCACGAGCCGGATGTACAAATGCTGATGCGCATCTGCGATGTGCACAACATCCCTCTGGCCACCAACCTGGCTGCAGCCGAACTCATGTTTGAGTCCATCATCAACCGCTACCGGCTTTCACACGAAGCCGAAGAAAGGACCTAGAGGAACCAGTGGAATGAGAGTGGTTATAAAGAGTTCTTTAGGTCGCTAAACCCAGATATAAAATAGACTATTCCCGGTGCGGTTGCCGAGCCACTTCCCGAAACTTGTCCCTAATTGCCAGGTGATTTGACGGTTTAATCAAACCCGAACGATCAATGCAAGTAGATAACTTACAAAATGACAACCGATTAGTTTTTTAAAAATGAATAACGAACACTGATTAACGAACGCTGATTTGAGAAGTTCTCAATTGGACGAGACAAAAGCCAGAAACTGCATAAGAGAAGATAAAATGCTGCAAAATCAACAATCGAATTCATTCTAAATTCGTCAATCGGTGTTCGTTAATCGTTATTCCTCACCTTCCCTTTAGTGAATCATACCGGTGTTCTCAATC
>SKYC01000026.1 GCA_007128085.1 Saprospiraceae bacterium
CTTTGTTTTTCGGTTGTACCACTTTTCGTATTTCAAATATTCTTCTTCGGGGGTAAGATCTTCATAGCATTTTTGGGCGATGGGTGCTCCCACTCTTTTTTCGATCAGTTCGAGGACTTTTACGGTATAGGTAAAACCGTTTTTGTTTAGCTGAATGATGTCCCCGGTTTCTAAAGTATGTGAAGGTTTTAATTTTTGCCCCTCTCTACTTACCTCCCCCTCTTTACACGCTTTGGTTGCCTGCGATCTCGATTTTAAAAATCGCACGCTCCAAATCCACTTATCAACTCTGACTTTTTCTAGCATAAACCTTTTTTAAACCCTCATCGAAATTACAAAAATCCAATCATCTTTATTGCATGGACGGATGAGTAAATGTCTCTCTGATTTCGCAAGTCGATAAATACTCCTCTCAATCGGGTTCTACCGAGCTACTTTGATCCTATTTTTATTAAAAGTAAACGAGTCGGAGCGAACAATTCTTTTTTCAATGATCTGAAATTTTTACTAAAAAAAATATGAGTTTGCTCCCATCGGTTATTCGGTTTTTAATGGTTCCTTGTTATAAGCATCGGCAGATTCTTCCCCTCTTTTTTGATTGACAAAAAAACAAGTAAAGATGGCGAGAAGAAACAGCACCGCGCAAAACAAGATAGAATTCTTCAAGCCAAATTGGGTCTGAAGGATTCCCAACCCAATGATGCCAAAAATTCCAGCCAACTTATAGAAAACGCCCCAAAATCCATAAAATTCAGCCGACTTTTCTTCAGGCGTAAAAAGCCCGACCAGGGTTCTGCTGGCCGATTGACTTGAACCCAGACTCATGCCGGCGATCAAACCGATAAACAAAAATACATATTGCATTTCAAAATCCGTTCCCAACCAGGTATTGAGCCATACGGTGATATAATCTACGCCAAAAATTCCGAGAACGCCGATAAACCAAAGAAAAAGGATAAATATATTGGTCCTCAATGCACCGAATTTATCCTGAACAAAGCCAAAGAGTAAGGCTCCGGCTGCTGCCGTTATTTGTACGATTAAAAACATGAGTATCCGGACGTCCTCATCCCAGTTGACCACCTGATCACCGTAAATAAAGGTAAATGCAATGACAATATATATGGCAGCCATTTCAAAAAACACGGAAATCAAAAAAATGGAAAGGTCTTTAAATTGCCCAATCTCACTGATGGTTTTTCCCAGCCTGTCAAAGCCCATCCTCAGGTAACTCTCACCTTTGGGCAATTTTTGCGATATTCCCGGTTCTCGCAACCAAAGGAAAGTGGGAATGGCAGCGAGGAAAAAGAAAAGAGCCGCGAATGGCCCCACCCATCGAATGCGTTCAAAGTTTTCGGCGGTGGGTTCCCCCAGAAATACGATTACAAATCCGGCTGAAACGAGTCCGCCGATGTATCCGATGGACCAGCCAAATCCCGAAATTTTACCTAAATCGCGCGGCGGACCCAAATTGGGAAGAAATGCTGCGATGATGGCCTCTCCAATAGAATACGCATAATTGGAAATGACCAAGAGTACCACGCCGAGAAGAATAAATCCGGGTTCGACAAAATAAAGGGCTGTTGAACTGATTACAGTGATGACATAACTGTAAAAAAGAAACTTCTTTTTACTGGCCTTGAAGTCGATGATCGCACCCAATACCGGCCCTGTTAATACGACCAGAAAATAGCTTATTGACAGTGATATACTCCATAGAAGGTTGCCGAGTCTATAGTCATCCTGAGGATCTCCCGCGATGACCGTTGTAAAGAGAACGGGAAAAATGACCGTGATAATTAAAAGCGTATACGCTTGATTGGCGAAGTCGAACATCGCCCAGCCAAAGATCTCTTTCTTAGGTGCGCGCGGGATATCATTTCTGGATCTGCTGGGTATCATGTATGGCTTCGCTTAGAATGGCTGCAATTTACTACAATTGCACCATTTTAGTAAAACAGCAGGGGTTAAAAATCCAGGTTAAACGAAAGACTGGATTAAACGTTTTTCGCATTCAATATGCGGGAGACGTATTTTCCGATGACATCGAACTCCAAATTGACCTCGTCTCGGGTATTTAAACTGCTAAATCCGGTGTGCTCAAAAGTGTAGGGAATGATGGCCACGGAAAACCCCTTTGAATCCAGTGAAGCGATGGTCAGGCTGACTCCATCCACTGCCACAGACCCTTTTTCGACTATTAGGTGGTGGAACTTTGTGGGCAATTCAAAATAAAAAAACCAACTTCCTCCGGCTTCTTCAATGCGGCTTACAGTTGCTCTGCAATCAATGTGACCCTGGACGATGTGCCCATCCAGTAGGGTAGTAGGGGTGGCGGAGAGCTCGAGATTGACCCTCCTGCCCGGAGCCCACGTTCCAAGCGTTGTTCTTTGCAGTGTTTCTTTTACGGCTGTTACGCGGTATTTTTCGCCATCAATTTTTTCGACAGTGAGACAGACTCCGTTGTGACTTACCGATTGATCAATATGGAGATGTGGAGTCAGCTCGGATTGGAAAGTGAGGATGGCGGAACTGCCACTTATTTCTTTTTCAACCAGCTCAGCCGTGTGCTTGATAATCCCTGTAAACATATATTAGTCTCTGATTAATTGAATAAATCCGCGTTTGAATAAATAGGACTCCTCTCCGCTCAGGTCGATGAAAAACACCCGAGCCCTGTAATGGTAGGTTCCCTCTGCCAATTCTGTGCCGCTGAAGTTGGTGCCGTCCCAGTTGATTTCCGGATCACTGGTTTCAAACACCTTTTGTCCCCATCGGTTGTAGATTTGAAAGTCCACGCGCTCGACAAACAAATAGGGTCGATAGGGGACGAATAGATCATTGAATCCATCTCCATTGGGAGTAAAGGCATTGGGTAAATTGTACACCGGACAATTGCTCTTGCACACCCGATTGCTCATTTCACTTATATTGCCCGCCTGGTCAACAGCTCGTAAGCTGTAGCATCCGGTGAGCCCAAATTCAGGGCTGTGACTGAATTCTCTTTGATCGGCAGGCAGTTGGGCAATCAATTCGGCTTCTTCATTTTCGGACTGCGAGTAATATATTAAGAACTCCGCTATGTCGTCTTCAAAAAAATCGCATTCATCGACCACCCATTGCAGTATGTTCACCAGATTGTCGGGATCCTGAGTCGAAAATTCATCCGGATGGGTACAGATGTTTTTTATCGAAAGTAAAGGCGGACAGGGTGGAATCGTATCCAGAGGGATGGCGCATATTTTTTGAGAAAAATTAATCAAAGGATCCGGAATTTGATCGAGGAAATAACTTCCGGTTGACTTGAGCAAATAACAGTACTCTTCTTCGTTCACCAATTCCCGGTGTACAAAAGGGGCCTCTTCTACCTGCCCCAGAGAGTCTGCTATCACTCCCTCATCGTCGAGGAGAAATAAGTCAAAGGCATAGTTTGACCAGGGAACTTCCACATCCCAAAAAAGGGTGTTGGTTCTGTTTGCGGACTGACTGAACAGAAAAACCGATGAAGCATCGGGAGATTGACCGTATTTCACTTCGTTTTCTCCGGTGTAAAAAGTAACTCTGTAGGTGTAACCTGTTGCAACGGTATTCAAGCCGGAGTCAGTAAAGGTGGTGTCGGTCATGGCCGCAAAAGTCAGGCTGCTGAAACGGGCCTCGGGTATCTCCTGAAAATCCTCGGTTCCCACTCCTTCTGAACGCCACAACTGGTAGGTATAGGGCCCGACAAATTCGAGGGTATCAAAGTCAGTGGTAAGGGGGCGGGTCCAGGTCAAAGAGATGGCTCCGTCATTGGTTCCGGTTTCTTGAACCGATACTTCAGTGATTAACGGAATGTCCAGTGCGAGCTGGGCACAGACTTCGCCTGAGGGCAAACTTTGAACCCTGTTGAAGGGGTTGTTGCCCTCGCCGCCTCTCCGGGCAAACTCAGCAGTGACCCGGTAGCAGTAATTCGCTGCTTTTTGTACAGTTTCATCCACGAAGAAATAACTTCCATCCATGGAATCTTTTTGACCAAAAGCAATGACGGAGTATCCCTCTGCTTCCAGGTCAGTGCCACAACTGTCAATTTCCACCTCCCGGGGCGTATCCCGGCGCCAAATGGTAAAGCCGTTGAAGTATTCATCTATCGTTTCTTCGCAGGCATAGGGTTTGTCCCAACGCAGTTCAATCCCATCCACTCTGCTGGAGGCCTCGAGGTTTTCCGGTGCAGGCCCGACGACGGTGATGAGTAGGTTTCTCAAATCGACCAGGCCCGCATTTCCAAAAGCGTTGTCCTCTGCTTTAAAAATGACCTGATAAAACTGTTCCCGGATGTGATTGCAATGGGTCTCCCAGGTGAATTGACTCTCAACGGGAGGATCGGTATACCCTTCAGGCCCATCGAATCTCGCGGGACTGATGTCCAGTTCAAAGGGCCCCCCGGCCGCAGAGAGTTTTACCTGCTGACCGATATCCGGATCTTCAGCGATAATGGTTTCACTGATGGTGTCCCCCGCAATTACGCAGAGCTCATCGGCAGCAAAAATCTGGGGTGGTTGGGTTTCGCAGTTATCCCGGACATTGATCTGCATGTCCCGGATGGTCGTGCTGATGATGTTTCCGTTTCGGTATTCATGAATTTTTATGGCGATATTGTACTCTCCTCGCAATTGCGGTGCATCCCAGACAAAATCTCCTGTTACCGGATCCATGGAAATCGTATTGTCCGGGCCGGGTATGATCTCGTCAGGGAATTCGTACCTCGGTACGGGCGTTCCGGATGCTTCGAGAGATTCGATGAGGTGGAAACTCAAACTGTCGCCGTCGGGATCATAGGCATTGGGATTGTGCACAAAGCGCTCTCCCACGCAGGCAAAGTCGATGGGTGGATTTAACAGTTTGACCGAGTTGTTGAAACCCTGAAATTGGGGGTTCAAAAACGAAAATTCAGTTTCGATATAAAACAAAATGAGGTCAGAATTGGGGAAATTGATGTTCTGAATGCCCGCTATTCGGTTCGGGTCGGTCATGGATATGGTGTAGGTGCTGCGACCCGGATAGGTGTGTTCCCCTATGTAAATGTTTACTTTGAGGTCATTCCCGATGATTTCGCCGAAACCCCCACCGTTGGAGCGGTAGATTACGGAGGTATTTCCATCTCCCCAGTCAATGGTCAAACTGTCCCGGTCTGCTGCAACACTGGACGCTTTGGTGTACGTGGTTATGGTTGCCCGTACGGTGAGATCACCTATTTGTTCAATGGTGATTTCTCCACCCCGGTTGTGTGTTGCGTGGAGGGAAGAGGTCTCTATCAGACCCATAAAAAAAAACACACCCATAAGAACAGTAAAAAAATACCTCATGAAACTCTTTTGATCTGTATGGCCGGATCTGCAATCCGACTCACAGCCTGCTGTTTTGTTTTATTAATTACACCCTTCGATCAATGCGCCGGTAAAAAGTCGATGCCGGGAACGAAAGAAAGCCCGGAAGGAGGGTTTGTGAAAAATTCGCATGGACCCGATCCGGTTTAATTTCAAACGGAAAAGTCACCCAATTAGTTTGATTTAAGGAAAATTGTCAGTGGGTTATTTCTCGTGGTAGAGACCGATTTGTTGAATGCATTTTTGGAGGGAGTCGCGCCAGTGGGGTATTCCTTTGCTTAAACAGCCTCTGATTTTTTCTTTAGACATCAGGCTGTAAAAGGGTCTTTGGGCTTTAGAGGGGAACTCAGAGGAGGGGATGGGGATGACTTCCTGGTTTTTGTTTGTCAATTCAAAAATTGCTTTGGCAAAATCAAACCAGCTGCAAACACCTTCATTGCTGTAATTGAAAATCTGTCCCCGATAATCTCCCCTTCCATCGCCTTGTCCCTGTATGAGGTCGATGGTCGCCTCTGCCAGGTCGGAGGCCAATGTAGGAGTTCCAATCTGGTCGTCTATCACTTTGAGTACGGCATTTTTATCAGCCAGGCTAAGCATTTTCAAGACGAAATTATTGCCCATTGGAGCGTAAACCCAGGAAGTTCTGATAATGGTGCAGTCCGGAAATTGATCCAATGCTTTTTTCTCTCCGCTCAACTTCGTTTTTCCGTAAAAACTCAAGGGTTGGGTAGGATCGGTTTCCCTCAGAGGTCGGTTGATGGTGTTGTGGTATACGTAGTCGGTAGAGTAGTGGATGAGTTGGGCAGCCGTTCCTTTGCAACAGGCAGCCAGATTTGCAGGGCCTTCCGCATTTACTTCTTCGGCGAGTTCTCGTTCTTCCTCTGCATTATCTACTGCAGTATAGGCGGCGGCGTTGATGATGACGTCGGGCTTCAGATGCCCTAAAAAATCCGCAACGGCCGTTTTTGAACGGATGTCGAGTTGGTTTTTCTCGGTAAAAGTCCACTGCGCCTCCGGCATCCGGTGAGTGAGGGATTGAAAGGATTTTCCAACTTGTCCGGATGCTCCGGTCACCAATATTACCATAAGTTTAAATTTTATTCCTTTTGATTA
>SKYC01000197.1 GCA_007128085.1 Saprospiraceae bacterium
CAGGAAACTTTTATCAAAGCTTTTCAATCGGCCGGACAAGTCCGTGAAATGGATAATGTCAAATCCTGGCTTTTTACCGTTCTGAGAAATAAGATGATCGATCACTATCGCTCGCTGTCGGGAAAAATGGAAAAGAAGACAGTCGAACTGGATTACTCGGTTTATTTTGACCAAACAGATATGTGGCACGGCGATAAAGTACCCTCTGATTGGTTGGCGACTTACGACCTGAAAAAAGAAGAAGATTTCAAGCGACTGCAGGAGGTGCTGGACGATTGTATCGACCACCTCAAAGAGGTGCCGGCTTCAGTCATCAGAATGAAGTACCTCGACCAAATGGAGAGCACCGAAATCTGTAAGTTAATGGAAATCAGTTCGTCTAATTACTGGGTAATTGTACACCGCGCCAAACTTAAACTTAGAGATTGTCTTCAAAAACTATTGCCATAGAAAGAAAGGAGGATTTATGAACATGATTGCCAAATGGTTGATGTCACTGGATAAATTGAGTTGCAAAAAGGCGACCTTCTTGTCTGTAAAAAAAAGCGAAAGTGGTCTCTCTGCTTCCGAGAATATTCAATTGTGGTACCACAACAAACTCTGTAGGGTTTGTAAATTTTGGGATGAACAGTCACAACTGATCGATCGTATGCTGACCAATAATTTAAAGCAAAAGGAGACCCGATCTCTGACTCAAGAGGAAAAAGATCAAATCAAATCCGCGGTCAAACACTCTTGATGGGTGCCGAGATCAGTAATTTTATACCCATCGATAATTTCTAGCTTCTGGCTACTGGCTACTGGTGACTGGCCATTGGCCACTGCAAACTGTAAACTGCCAACAGCACACTGCACCTTCGTCTTTGGACTTTCGACTTTCCGACTTTGGACTTTCGACTTTCCGACTTTGGACTTTCGACTTTCCGACTTTGGACTTTCGACTGTAAATATGTAAGGAAGCCGCCCTCCTCTCGTTATTAAGGTAATTAGGGCTTTTTGCAGCGATATTTTTTAACCTCGCTGCAGAAGTGGAATCCAGTGACAGTGCCTTGCGCATGTCAGAAAATACTCAGGTAATGATCCCTTTTACGAAAACATTTTTGCTTACCCTTTCGCTGTTTTTTTTATTGATTTCTTCAATATACGGACAGAGAGCCATAGAATTGGATCGACTGGATGTTTTTGAATTGAATGGAAAAGTGTATATCAATTGCATCATCAGCCAGGGCAACACCTGCGACGGAATCAGGTATTTGAGATCTACAGATGGGCAGAACTTTCATCAAATTGGAATAGTGACCGGCATCTGTGGTAGTCCCGATTTTCCGGTGGGGTATGAATTTGTAGATAAAGAACCCGTAGTCAATGAAACAAATTATTATAAAATCGAATTTGGAGGGTATTCTCCCTCTAGGGTGTTTGCCGTTAATGTAATCGATTTTGGAGAAAGCGCATTCAAAGTGGTACCCCAGCCGGTGAGGGATCGGGTAGCCATTCATTTTCGCAACCCTCACCAGAGGGAGCATCGGGTGAAGATATTCAACAGTTCCGGTCAGTTCGCATTGATGAGCAACACGCAAAACAATGTATTTGAACTGGATATGTCTTCGATGTCTCCCGGCCATTATGTATTTCAAATTGTCAATTTAGAAGGAACTTCAGATCCGATCAGTGGGGTCATTATTGTTAAAAATTAAAAAAGTCAAAATGATAAAATCAATGTTTAAGGTCAGTTATGTGTTCGCCAGCTTGTTACTTATGAGTGCATGGGGGAGCGAGGCTTACGGTCAAAGTGAATTTCGAACCGCAGAAGAGGCTACAGGCCTAGAAGTAGGTACGTACGTAAGCGGTTTTGAAGCTGTCGATCAACACGGAGATAAATTTTCCCTGAATGAAGCACTGAAGTCCGGTCCGGTAGTTGTTGTTTTTTATCGCGGAGAATGGTGCCCTCTGTGCAACAATCATTTGAGTCAACTACAAGACAGCTTGAGTTACGTTCAAAAGCGGGGTGCCAATGTAGTGGCCATCTCACCTGAAAAACCGGAGTTTCTCATCCAAACTGCTGAAAAAACCCGCGCCGGATTTTCATTGTTGCACGATAACGATTACCGCATTTCAGATCTATTTGACGTGAGTTTTCGACCTTCTGACAGAGAGATTAAAGGCCTCAAAACCATGTTGGGAGCGGATTTGAAAAACGCGCATTCAGATCAATCCCAAAGACTTCCCATTCCCGCAACTTTTATTATTGACCGCGATGGTCAGATCGTGTGGAGGCATTTTGATCCGGATTATCGCGCGCGTTCCAATGTGAGTGACATTCTCGACCACCTACCGGAATAAGTAGTTTCCGGGAAGCGCCAATTAAATGCCCCCTCCTTTATGCGGCCTGGGGACCATAAAGCACGGCCTGATGTGACGAAATCCATACAAATTTAGTGAGACTCCTGTTTTCAAAGTCCGGGCTTTGAGGATTTATGCTCCGTTGCCCCAGAGCACCACAGTTGATTTCGAATCCGATCGGGAAACCTGTTTTTTTGAAAGCAGGTGACCATCGATCGTTATTTGGAAACTAATTTATATCTTTGGAGTCTCATTTAAATGGCAGTTAAAAAAAAAAAAAAAAATATTACTGACCGGTGCTGCGGGTCAGATCGGTCAGGTCTTGACACAGGCCCTGGTCGATAAATACGGCAGAGAGCGCGTTGTAGCGACCGATATTTCAGATGATCCGGGGTTTCCCTGTCAGTATGAAAAACTGGATGTGCTCGACAGAGATGCGGTGAAAAGAGCACTGCAAAAGCACAATGTCGGCCACTTTTACCAGCTGGCTGCCATACTATCGGCCACGGGTGAAAAGAACCCCGCCCTCGCCTGGGAGGTGAATATGAAGGGACTGCTCATTGCCTTGGAGTTGTCAGTAGAACTCGAAATTGACCGTTTGTTTTTTCCCAGCTCCATTGCTGTTTTCGGAGAGGGTGTAGATAAAAATCACACCCTCCAGGATTCGGTACTGATTCCAAATTCAGTGTATGGCATCAGCAAAGCAGCAGGAGAAAACTGGTGCAAATATTACCACGGCAAATACGGACTGGACGTGCGATCGCTGAGGTATCCCGGAGTTATCGGGCACGAGACTCTTCCGGGTGGCGGGACTACGGATTACGCAGTAGATATTTTTTACGAGGCCGTCAAAAACGGTCACTACCAATGCTTTTTGAAGGCCGATGCCCGTTTGCCCATGATTTATATGGACGATGCCATCCGAGCCACTGTGGAATTAATGGAAGCCGATTCCGATAAAATTAAGGTCAGGACCTCCTACAACCTGCAGGGAATAAGCTTTAGCCCGGAGGAAATCGCCCGGGAAATCCAAAAACACCGGCCGGATTTTACCGTGGAATACGCCCCCGATTACCGACAGGATATTGCAGACAGTTGGCCGGGAAGTATAGATGATAGCGCCGCTCAAAAGGACTGGGGTTGGAAAAGGGAGTTTGACCTTGCAAAACTTACCAGGGAGATGTATGTTTCTATTCAAAATAAACTAAACCATCAGTAGATTATGTTTGAAAATGTGAGAGAATCACTCCGTCAGGAGATCGAAGAAATAAAAGATGCGGGACTCTACAAAGAAGAGCGCATTATTACCAGCCCTCAGGCGGCAGAGATCAAAGCGAACAACCAGGATGTGCTGAACTTCTGTGCCAACAACTACCTGGGCTTGTCCTCCCATCCCAAAGTCATTGAATCGGCCAAAAAAGCCATTGACTCGCATGGGTTTGGATTGTCTTCAGTGCGATTTATCTGTGGAACTCAGGACCTCCACAAGGAGCTGGAACGAAAAATAGCCGACTTTACCGGAATGGAGGATGCCATCCTCTACGCCGCTGCATTTGATGCAAACGGTGGTTTGTTTGAACCGCTGCTGACAAAAGAAGATGCGATTCTTTCCGATGAACTCAATCACGCCTCCATCATCGACGGAGTGCGTTTGTGTAAAGCCGCCAGATACCGCTACAAAAACAACGACATGGCCGATCTGGAGGAAAAACTGAAAGAAGCATCCGGCGCTCGCAGAAAAATCATTGCGACCGACGGTGTATTCAGTATGGACGGCACCATCGCTCAATTGGATAAGATTTGCGATCTGGCCGATAAGTACGACGCCATGGTGATGATAGACGATTGTCACGCCACCGGATTTATGGGGAAAAATGGAAGGGGAACCCACGAATACAAGGGAGTCATGGATCGCATCGACATCGTTACCGGTACTTTTGGCAAGGCCCTGGGCGGCGCATCGGGTGGATTCACTGCGGCGAGAAAGGAAATAGTAGAAGTGCTGCGTCAGCGATCCAGGCCCTATTTGTTCTCCAATACGGTCGCACCGGCTATTGTGGGGGCATCCATCGCTGTTTTGGATACCCTGACTTCCAATACAGAATGGAGAGATAAGCTCGAGTTCAATACCCGTTATTTTAGAAAAGGAATGGCTGAGCGGGGATTTGACATCATACCCGGCGACCACCCTATCGTGCCCATCATGCTGTACGATGCCAAATTGTCTCAGGAATTTGCTTCCCGATTACTGAAGGAGGGAATTTACGTAATCGGTTTTTATTTTCCCGTGGTACCCAAAGACAAGGCGAGAATCAGGGTTCAATTGAGTGCTGCTCACGATCAGGACCATATGGATCGAGCCTTGAATGCTTTTTAAAAAATTGGGAAAGAACTCAAGGTGATTGAGTGATAAATCCGCTCAGTGAATTTTAAGCTGGATTATTTCTAAAAATCCGATCTACGGCAGCGGGTACTGATCTTTTTTGTTGTCGGGCAGCTTTTTGCCTTTTTTCAAAATGGCCACAGCTCCCCAAATCAATATGGCTGTAAAAAATACTGCAGACAGTAACCATACCAATGGCCCTTCTATAAAAAAGGGTAGAAATAAAAACACCAACAAGAGCAAACCGAGTATAACTAACTTTATGCTGAACTTCATTTTCTTTGATTTTGATTAAAACAATCGGTTCCAGATCAATGGATCGACCCTTTAGACCGTAGCCGACCCCAGGGAAATGCGAGGTATTTTGAGTAATCAAGTGTAAATTTCAACTCGCATTTTATAGTTGTTGACTGACTTTCTTGAGTGTAAAACAATGATTGACAGGGAATTGTTATCATTGATTTGCTGTTATTGAAGAAATTTATTATCGCCCGGTCAAGCGACATCTTCAGGCACATCCTTCGGTATGCTGGGATGTTGGTAGCAGTCGCAGATCACTTTTGCCCCGAAACCCCGTTTATTTTATCATCGGGGATTTACCATTTGAGGTGAGTAGTTTGTAAGTTTGTGTTTTAAAAAAAACACCCTGTCCCAATCGATGACAATGTGCTTTTAGCGCGAGGGTACTGAAGGTGTAGGAAAAAAGGGATGAACCGGGGGAAATACCCGGTGCTCCCGGAAAAAAGACCAATGAATGAATACATTTTTATCACAACTGAATGATGTGCAGAGAAAAGCGGTGACCCAAACGGAAGGTCCGGTAATGGTTATCGCCGGTCCCGGTTCGGGAAAGACGCGCGTGCTCACTTTCAGGATCGCACACCTCATACAATCCGGTGTTCCACCCCAGCAAATCCTGGCCCTTACCTTTACCAATAAAGCCGCCCGGGAAATGAAGGAGCGAATTGCAAAGGTAGTGGGAGACGCGGCCGGAAAAGTCTGGGCGGGCACTTTTCACTCCATTTTTTCGCGCATTCTACGCATGGAGTCTGATAAACTGGGATATCCCTCTACTTTTTCTATTTACGATTCAGAGGATTCCAAAACGCTGATCAAGGACATTGTTAAGAACCTGGGTGTCGAGAAATCCAACTATCCCCCCAATGCGGTACTTTCCCGGATATCCCATGCAAAGAGCAACCTGATAACCTGGAAGGCTTATGGGAAAAATTCCGGATTGATTTCCAGAGATCAGCTGGACAAACGCCCAATGATCTACAAAATTTACGAGCATTATTCCAAGCGCTGTGAGAAAGCCGGTGCCATGGATTTTGACGACCTGCTATTGTTGACTTTTCGACTTTTTTACGAAAACAAAGACCAGGTGGTGGAAAAGTACCGCCGTCGGTTCAAATACGTACTGGTGGATGAGTTTCAGGATACCAACTTCCTTCAGTACGCCATTGTCAAAAGACTGACCAGGTACAAAGAGAGCCCGAATAATCTGTGTATTGTAGGCGACGATGCCCAGAGTATCTACGCTTTCAGGGGAGCCACCATATCCAATATTCTCGATTTTAAAAAGGATTTTCCGGAACTTAAAACCTATAAACTCGAACAGAATTATCGTTCAACGCCTCACATCGTTGATGCGGCCAACAATGTCATTTCGCACAATCAAAAGCAGATTAAGAAAAAAATATGGAC
>SKYC01000258.1 GCA_007128085.1 Saprospiraceae bacterium
CCTCTCAATTTATGAGTGAGTTTATTGACCAGGTCATTGGACAGGAGTATACGCTCTCCCTTTTTGCCGATAAATCCGTCTAAAGACCTGGCAAACTTTAGGATTATGTAGGGTCTGTTGAAAGATTGGTTGATGTAAAAGGGGTGAATCAATTGATCACAAGCCTCTTTTAAAATACCGGTCGTGACTTTGATTCCGGCTTTTTGAAGCTTTGCGACTCCCTTTCCACTAACTGCCGGATTGGGATCGAGACTACCGATGACCAACTCGGGGATTTTACTTCGAATAATTAAATCCGTACAGGGAGGTGTTTTTCCATGAATACAACAGGGTTCCAGACTGACAAAAAGAGTTGATTTTTCAATTTTCCATTGATCCTGATGGGCTACGGAACGAAGGGCCATGACTTCCGCATGGGGTTGACCGTACCCACGGTGATAGCCCTCGCCTATAATGGTGTTTTTGTACACCAGAACCGCTCCAACCCGGGGATTGGTTAGGGTGTGTCCTCCTGCCAGATACGCAAGGGTGCAACACCTTTTTATAAAAGATTCGTTTGAATAGAGGGCATTCACTTTTTTGGGCTGTTGGTCATTCATTGAGTTGAATTCCGGGACTTCTTTCCAGAAATTGTTCGTAGAGTTGCGTATGTCGGTTTTCCATTGGAATTTTCCAGCCTGAAATAAATACCTGTTCAATTTGTACTCGCGGTTCAAAGGGATCTCCGTTGCTGATAAACAAGTTGGCGGTTTTGCCAATTTCCAGCGACCCCAACCGGTCGTCGATTCCCAAAATTTGAGCGGGTACGATGGTGATGGATTTCAGGGCCTCTTCTTTTCCCAATCCATAGGCAGCGGCATAACCCGCATTGAATGGCAGGTTGCGGACATTTTCCATTTCATTGGTTCGTATGGCCACTTTTACACCCGCCTCTTTCATTTTTGAAGCATTGGCATAAGGCCTGTCATAGCGGTCGTAGGCCCTTGAAGGTGTTTGAAGCACGGGGCCTGTAATGACCGGATGACCACTTTCGGCAATTTCATTGGCTACCCGCCAACCCTCTGCAACTCCGGTCAGTACAATACGGATTTCCTTTCCCTCCGCCCACTTGAGGACTTCTAATATATCAGGGGCGCGATTGACCTCGATAAGCAGAGGCACGGTGTTTTCAAAAACCGGTAGCATGGCATCCAGCGGTGGATTTTTTTGATCTTTCAGATGCCCGGAAGTCTTGAGTTGGTAATATCGATCGGCTTCGTCCCAAAAATCATTTAGTTTTTTAATGTTTTCCCTGTACTCTTCATCTCTTTTTTCCATGCTGCGCCGATCCCACCTGCCTGTTTTGCCTGATCTCGGAAAGTTCAATACCACTCCTTTTGCTCCGTCGTACATCTGGTAAGGAGTGTATCCAATTAGATTGATAGCGGCGGCGGTTCCCGGGAAAAGGCCTCCCGATGGAGAGGAAAGAACGGTCGTTACTCCACTCACCCGCGTCACGGCTATGGGAATGCTATTGGGGTTGATGGCAGTAAGGGCCTGCACATAGGGAATTAGAGATCCCCTTTCATTGAAGTCGCGCGTAAGGGGTACCGAACTGATCTCACTTAATCCAAGTTGGGTCCCCGCATCGATAAATCCGGGGTAGATCCTCTTGTTGATCGCATCGATAATTGTTGCACCTTCCGGGGGTTCGAGATTGGAACCGATGGCCGCAATTCGACCGTCCTCTATCAACAAGTCTCCTTCAATCACTCCCTGAGTTATGGTGTAGAGTGTACCACCCTGTATCAAAAATGTCCCGTAGACAGGTGCCTGAATGATTTGCCCCATTGCAGAGTAGTTGATTAGGCTTGCAAAAAATAGGGCAATAAGTATGATTTTGCTGAATATTGGTTTCATGATCGTTTTTTTAGTGTAAACAGTCGTGATCCCCACGCCCGGAATAGAGTTCCATAAAGTGGTTGAGGTCGTCTTCAATATCTGTCAGTACCCGCATATCATCGGGATCTTCACTGCGGTCAAAGTATTTGATCCCATCTACAAAAGTATATTCCGGTATGGTGTATATGGAAAGAGGATGAGCGCTAAAAACAGCCACATCTCCGTCTTTGCCGACCTCGAGGGATCCCACCCGGTGGTCAATGCCCAATTGAATGGCCGGGTTCATCGTGATGAGTTTGAGTGTTTCATTGTCGGACAACTGGCCGTAACGCTGAGCTTTAGCTGCTTCCAGGTACAGGTGTCGGATGAGTTCACGAGAATCGGAATTGACCGAGGTAATGACATTGTTCTTCACCAATATGGTAGTGTTGTATGCCGTGGAGTAATATACCTCGAATTTGTAGGCCCACCAGTCTGAAAAAACGGAGGCCATGGCCCCGAACTCTGCCAGCTCCGGAGCTACTTTGAAGCCTTCGTTGACGTGTTGAAAAATCAGATCTTCAATTCCGTAGTCACGGCAAATATTGATCAGCATGTAGATTTCGTCGGATCGGTATGAATGGCAGTGAATCAAAATGTCTCCGTTCAGTACTTCCAGCAGTGCTTCCAGTCTGGGATCGTATTGAGGGGGTTTTGCAATGGTTCCGGCGGATTTTTTTTCGCGGTATCCATCCCAATTTCTCTGGTATTCCAATGCGTCGTCAAATCCCTGTCGGATAACTGTTTCGACACCCATGCGTGTATTGGGAATGATGCTGAATCCCTCTCCGTGAACTCTGATTGGGTTTTCTCCCAGAGCGAACTTAATGGTTCTCGCTGCCCCTTCCATGATAAGGTGATAGGGATCGTGAGTGCCATATCTGTGTTTAATGGTTTGGTTTTGGCCCCCTATTACGTTGGCACTGCCGTGCATGGCATGTGAGACGGTTACTCCTCCGGCAAGGGCGTGGTACAGAGCGATGTCATACGGGTTTATGACGTCCGCAATTTTTACTTCAGAGGTGATCGGATTGGTCATTTCATTTACAGCATCCAGGCCTACGTGGGAGTGCGCATCAACGATTCCCGGCATCACGTATTTTCCGCTTACATCTATTACGGACACACCATCGGGAGCCTGTAGGTCTTTTCCTATTTCAGTTATGATTCCATCGATAATGAGCAGATCTGTATTTTCAAGATTGCCATCTGTAATGGTGAGCAAATGACCTCCCTTGAGTAGAATGCTCCCCGTTTGGTCTTTTTGACCGTATATCATAAGGGGACATAAAAGAAGGAGACATGCTGAAAGTAGTAGAATTTTTTCTTTACCGTTCATGTGTTTTTTTTTACTGTATCTTTGACCGGAGACGAAATAAACCCAAGTAAAACATTTGGTGCTTTTTGTTGTACAATGAAGTCCGGCACTGCATTGTAAGTATTCTTTAATCCTTGTTGGATAAAGTCCAACAGATTGATTTACGGTCCTTAATCTTTTGAGTTGTTGTACTCGTATATTTTTCCATTCAATAAGAGGAATTTCACTTTAGCCTCTTTTTCAGTAAAGGGTCGATCAAAGAGAACCAGGTATGCTTGCTTGCCTTTCTCAACCGTAGCGTAAATTCGATTTAAACCAAGGGCTTCTGCAGGTAGGGTGGTCAATGCTGCCAGTAAGTCATCCTCATTCATGCCGTAATCGAGCAACTTCCTCAATTGAGCCAAAGACTTTCCAGTCTCGATATCCAGAAATGAAAACCCGGCAAGACTGTTCTTCTGTAAAAGTCCGGCAGAGAAGTTCATTATATTTTCATAGGCCTCTGTTCTGCTTTTTACCAACATGTCGTATTCTTCATTTGTCATTCCAGGTGGTAGCGTGTCAAGATCACTTTTTGCTGTTTTTTCGGATTCAGGCTCTTGAGAATCCCCTTCTTTTTCTTCGTCTTTTGGATCCTCTTCTTCTTCTTCTTCTTCTGTTTTACTCACCTTATCGTGAGGGTGTTCCGGGAAATCCAGGTTGACGAGAAACCGCGAATTTTCAGGCAAGTGTTTCCAGATTTCAGGACTGATAACTGTGGTATGGCAAAATATCAAATCAAATTCCAGCTCAGAACTCAGGCGCTGGGCTCTTAAAACCTCTTTGTTTTCCAGTGCCCTGAAAAACACCGATTGTTGCCTGTTCGCAACGGGAAACAGGGATCGATACTCATTGGAAATTTGTGCCTTTTCCAGGCCTTCAGGTTGTTCGATCCACTTTTCATAATAGTATTTTTGACTTTCTAAATCCTTGAAAATTTGCCGCCATACAGACATGGTTGCGAGTGGGGTAGAGGGGTAGACCCTTCTCATATTCCTGAACTGAGCAAAGAGTCCTGTCTCTTCTTTGATTAAGTCAGATGGGGCTGATTGATTGGGTTGAATGGGAAAAACGCTTCCTTTTCCCGCCATGACAAATCCCTTTGGAACCACGTGAATTAACCCGAATCCCTCTCGGTGGAAGCCTTTAACGTCCCTTTCTCTCAATTCAAAGTCGTCGCGAATGTGATTCTGGGGGGCAATGCCCGATTGATTTAAGGGGGTAAGTCCCGGAGCTCCTCTCCAGGCACTTCTTCTCGCATCGTCTGGTTCGTCCGGCAAGCCCGCCTGGCTGAGTGCATTGATGAAAGCAGCGTAAAGATATAGGCTGTCTCCTTTGATTAACTTTGCCTCAGGCCTTTTTTGCAGATCGACTCCCACTTCTATTATCACCCCTTTAGAAATGTATACATCTCCCTGGAAAACTGTTTCACCGGGGGCGGTTTTTATAAAAGCATTTTGAATAAAGATGTCATCGCTGATTTCTTTTAATTCATCGCCGGAAAGTTGAGCTGAAAGGTCAACCGAGCCGAATGCAATGGATAAAATAAGAAGAAACAGCTGTTGTATTTTAAAATTTTTTATCATGCTGAGGATATTTAGTGCATTAAGCCTTGGTTTCGCCAGAGACAACACCTTCTTTCTTTGAAACTCTGGGGAAGAAATCCGATATTTTTTCCACAGCGTATTCCACTTCTTCCAGGGTGTTGAGGTGGGAGAAAGAGAATCTTATGGTTTTCCTTCCCTCTACATCTCCTATTTTTTCTATTACATGGGATCCCTTATCGGAACCGGAACTGCAGGCGGAACCACCTGAAGCACAGATGCCCGCAATGTCAAGGGCCATCAACATCATTTCTGTTTTAGGCCCCTGGGGAAAGGAAACCGATAGTACCGTGTACAAATGGTCACCTTCTTGTTCGCCATGAAAGCAGACTCCATCAACTGTTTCTAAAAGTCGGTGTTTCATGTGACTTCTTATCCTGGAAATGACCTCTCTTCTCTCTTCCATTTCTCCGGAAGCCAATTCAAGGGCTTTTCCCATTCCAATAATTCCGTGAAGATTTTCGGTACCACCCCTCATATTTCTTTCCTGGCCACCGCCATCTATAAAGGGTTTGATGAGGCTGTCTGAGTTGATATACAAAAAGCCTACTCCTTTGGGTCCGTGAAATTTATGAGCAGATCCACTCATAAAGTGAACGTACAGATCGGAGACATCAATGGGAAAATGCCCCACCGTTTGTATGGTGTCGGAGTGAAAAAAAGCTCCGTACTTCCGGCATATTTCTCCTATGGCTTTTATATCAGCCATTGTCCCAATTTCATTGTTGGCGTGCATGAGTGAAACCAGGGTTTTTTCATCGGTCTGACTGAGCAATTCCTCCAAATGGTCGAGCTCAAAATGTCCGAGTGGATCCACATTTACCAACAGTTTCTCAATATCATCGCTGCCTTCCAGGCATTCGACAGCATGAAGAACGCAGTGGTGTTCTATGGGAGAAGTAATGATTCTCCGCACTCCCAAATCTCTTACTGCACACTTGAGGGCTGTATTGTTTGATTCCGTACCCCCGGAGGTAAAAAAAATTTCTCCGGTAGAGGCATTGATGTTTTGAGCGACAATTTTTCTCGCTTTCTCTATTTCGTTTTTACTGGTTCTTCCCAGTTGATGAATGGAAGATGGGTTTCCGTAGAGGTTTTCCAGCTTATCCTTCAATTCTGCCAGTACCCTTGAGTCAAGGGGCGTAGTGGCTGCATTGTCAAAATATACTCGCATTTTTTGTTTTTACTTCATGAATGATTCAATAATCTTCTTCAGGCCGATATTTAGACGTTTCAATTCGCCCGGAGTTTTGGCCTCTGCATAAATTCTTAAGATGGGTTCGGTATTGGACTTCCTGATGTGAATCCACGCATTATTAAAATAGACCTTCAATCCATCAGTTCGGTCTTTTTCTTCATCTGAATAGTGGCTTTCGAGTTGTTCCAGTATTTCGTCGGGATCAAATCCCTCCGCCAGCTGAATTTTGTCTTTGCTCATGTGGTACTCCGGAAAGGAGGATTTTAATTCGGTCGCTTTTTTGCCGCTGCGGGCAAGTAAAGTGAGAAAGACAGCCAGACCGGCAAC
>SKYC01000041.1 GCA_007128085.1 Saprospiraceae bacterium
ACCGATGAAAATATCACATTCGACGATGCCAATAAGAGGAAAGACGATGTGGTGGATGAACACGTCCTCCATATGAGAAAGCTGTTGAAGACTCCCCTGGAGGATATGGATCTTTCTGTGCGAGCTTACAATTGCTTGAAAGCAGCTAAAATAAATACGCTTGGTGAGTTGGTTCAATACGAAAGCCACGAACTGCTCAAGTTTAGAAACTTTGGTAGAAAATCGTTGGTGGAGATTGAAGAATTGCTCGTGAGCAAAGACCTCAGTTTTGGAATGAACCTGGAGAAGTATAAATTGGACGAATAAATTGCTTATTCGATGACTGCACTTACTGAAGTATCTTGAAGTGGTGCGAAGTTAATTAATTTTTAAGTGTCAGCTTTGCGACTGTTTTTTTAAAATTCCCGGTAATGGGGTGCAGTCATGGGGTAAAAAAAATGTGAAAAGATGAAACACGGCAAAAAATTCAATGCGCTAAAACGCAAAAAAGGACACAGAACGGCTCTGTTGAGAAATATGTCTACGGCATTGATCAAGCACAAGAGAATCGATACCACTTTGGCTAAAGCAAAAGCTTTGAAAAGGTATATCGAACCCGTTATTACCAAAGCAAAAACCAATACCACCCACTCACGTAGGGTTGTGTTTACCTATTTGCAAGACAAATATGCTGTGGATGAGCTCTTTGGCCCCATCGCTGCAAAAATCGGAGATCGTCCAGGTGGATACCTCCGTATAATTAAAACGAGATTCCGCCAGAGCGATAGTGCAGAACTGGCAATGATTGAATTTGTAGACTTTAACGAAGTGTACACAGGTAAAGCTGAAGAGGGAGCCAAAACGGGAGGCCGACGCAGAAGAAGAACGAGAAGAGGTGGACAGAGCGGAGGATCGGATACCGGCACTGCTGCGGCAACCACCGCGGCGACTGCTGCTGTAGCTGCAACTGCTGTTACCGGAAAATCCGAAGAGGAAGAATAAAGGCTTCCGCCATAACTAAGTAAGAGAATTTCAGACAAATATCTTTAAAGAGGGGGTTTGCGGTACGCAAATCTCCTTTTTTTTATCTATCCCTGAACCATCCCCTGTAACCCGATTCCCGGAAATAAAAAGTACCTAAATCTTATTACCACTTTCAGTCAAAAGTCTATCTTTGCAGGAAATCCCTCCTTATGACTGAACTGAATAATCGACCCGCCACATTACTGTTGGAAGATGGAACCGTATTTCGCGGCCTTGCTGCCGGTAAAATTGGTTCCACCACCGGTGAACTGTGCTTTAATACGGCCATGACCGGCTATCAGGAAGCTTTTACAGACCCTTCCTACTACGGACAGATTTTGATTATGACCAATGTGCACATCGGAAATTACGGTGCCAAAATGGATGAATCAGAACACGAGAAAGCCACCATCCGGGGAATGATTTGCCGCAATTTTCAGTACCTACACTCCAGACCTCAGGCCGACTTTGAACTCCAGAAATTTCTGGAGGATAACCATGTTGTGGCTATATACGATATTGATACGCGCGCACTTGTGAGTCATATACGTTCAAAAGGGGCTCTCAATGCCATTATATCCAGTGACTCAGATGACATCGACCAACTTTCTGAAAAGCTGAGAGATACGCCTTCGATGAAGGGATTGGAACTGGCTTCCAGGGTTTCCACTTCAAAAGCGTATGAACTCAGTCCGGAATCCGGAATTTTGAGAAAAGTGGCAGTCATGGATTACGGAGTTAAAAAAAATATATTGAGGCAACTGATGGGCCACGGTTGCCAGTTGAAAGTATTCCCAGCCAAAACCACTTTTGAAGAAGTGCAGGAATGGGGACCGGATGCTTACTTCCTTTCCAATGGCCCAGGTGATCCGGCCGCCATGGACTATGCTGTAGCGGTCGTTAAAAGAATGCTGGACAGCGGGAAACCCCTTTTTGGTATTTGCCTGGGACATCAACTGCTGTGTTTGGCCGGAGGAGTGTCTACGTATAAAATGCATCACGGGCACCGCGGGATCAACCACCCCGTGCTCAATATTAAAAGTGGCAAATCTGAAATAACTTCCCAAAACCACGGTTTTGGAGTAGATGCCGATCGCTTAAAGAGTCAGAGCGATGTATTTGAAGTTACCCACATCAACCTCAATGACCAGACGGTAGAAGGCGTAAGATTAAAAGGACGCCCCGCTTTTTCGGTGCAATACCACCCCGAAGCCGCTCCGGGTCCTCACGACTCGCGGTATCTATTTGAGGAATTTATGGAAATGATTGACCGAGCTAAAAATTAAACCATGAGTGTAATTATTGATATCAGAGCAAGAGAAATCCTGGACTCCAGGGGAAACCCCACCATTGAGACCGATGTATTGACCGAGGATGGATTTGTAGGCAGGGCAGCCGTTCCCTCCGGCGCTTCGACAGGAGCCCATGAAGCCGTGGAGTTGAGAGACAACAACCCACAGCGCTTTTTGTCTAAAGGCGTCCTACAGGCGTGTTCCAATGTCAGTGAACTCATCACTCAGGAATTGATTGGAGTGGATGTTTCCGAACAGATATTAATCGATCGGTTGATGATCGACCTGGACGGTACAGAAAACAAATCCAAACTCGGAGCCAATGCCATCCTTTCCGTTTCCATGGCTTGTGCCAGAGCCGCTGCCAAAGAAGCCGGCCAGCCACTGTACAAATACCTGGGAGGGGTGGGAGCTCATCTGCTGCCCGTACCTATGATGAACATAATCAACGGAGGGAGTCATGCCGACAACTCCATCGATATTCAGGAATTTATGATCATGCCCGTAGGTGCCGATCGTTTTTCCGAGGGACTTCGCATGGGGGTGGAGGTTTTTCACCACCTCAAAAAAGTGCTCCAATCAAAAGGGTATACGACCAATGTAGGCGATGAAGGTGGTTTTGCCCCCGAACTCAAATCCAATGAAGAAGCCCTCGATACCATTTTGACCGCCATTGAAAAAGCGGGATACCGGCCGGGAGAAGACTTTGTAGTCGCATTGGATGCAGCCGCTACGGAGTTTTTCGATAAAGAAAATAATCTCTACGATCTGGTTAGATCCGGAAAGGGCAAACTCAATTCGGATGAACTGATCGCTTACTGGGGCGAACTGACCGATAAATACCCCATTTTTTCCATTGAAGACGGCCTGGATGAGGACGATTGGCCGGCCTGGAAAAAACTTACCGATGAACTGGGACATAAGGTCCAACTGGTGGGCGACGACCTCTTCGTCACCAATACCAAAAGACTGGCAAGGGGCATCAACGACCGGATAGCCAACTCCATTTTGATAAAAGTCAACCAAATTGGTACCCTTACCGAAACAGTGGAAACCGTGAACATGGCCACCCGAAATGCCATGACCAGTGTCATCAGCCACCGATCCGGGGAAACAGAAGACACCTTTATTGCAGATCTCGCCGTCGCCATGAATACCGGACAGATAAAGACCGGTTCCGCTTCGCGCTCAGACAGGGTGGCAAAATACAACCAATTGATGCGCATTGAGGAGGAAATGGCAGAACTGGCCGTGTACCCCGGAAGGGCGCTTCTGGGATAAGCTTATTTTGTTGATTGCCAAACGAGTATAAACGGGGATTTTTAAATTTAAGAAAACACATTAAAAAAAAGTGTAATATGTATAGATAATTCAGAATGCGTTCTATATCTTTGTGAAATGTATTATAAAAAATCTTAATATGTTTTGCCTGAAATATTTGAATGCATTTTTTCAGCGGGTTCCAAAACCGCTGAAGAATATATACCTACTTACGATCCTGGCTTTTGCGGTTTGGATGGTGTTTTTTGACAAACAAAGTGTAATCACCCACATCAAGTTGAGTCAGACCATCAATAAGATACACAGTGAGATGGACAATTACAAAATACAAATAGAGGAGATAGAAGTAGAGAGGGCCCGGATGGACATCGACACGGAGCGATATGTCCGGGAAAAATATTTAATGGCTAAAGAAAATGAAGATGTTTTTGTGATCAATCGAAAATAATTTGCATTTTCACGTTTTAATTTAAAAAATCAAGATTTAGAATATGTCAGTACTGGTAAATAAAGACTCGAAAATCATTGTTCAGGGCTTCACAGGTAGAGAAGGATCTTTTCACGCGGAGCAGATGATTGATTACGGAACGAATGTAGTGGGAGGAGTGACCCCCGGGAAAGGGGGGCAGGAGCACCTCAGCAAACCCGTTTTCAATACGGTCAAGGATGCCGTTGATGAAGTTGGGGCAGATACCTCCGTTATTTTTGTTCCGCCCGCATTTGCTGCCGATGCCATTATGGAATCTGCAGAGGCCGGAATAAAAGTGGTGGTCTGTATTACCGAAGGCATTCCCGTGAGTGATATGCTGAAAGTCCACAAGTATTTGGAGGGCAGGGAATGCAGACTGGTCGGCCCGAATTGTCCAGGTGTCATTACACCCGGAGAGGCCAAAGTGGGCATTATGCCCGGTTTTATTCACAGAAAAGGAACCATAGGCATCGTCTCCCGCTCGGGAACATTGACTTATGAGGCCGTCGATCAGGTGACCAAGGCAGGCCTGGGTCAATCTACCTGCATTGGAATAGGCGGAGACCCGGTCGTGGGTACTTCCACCAAAGATGCAGTGGAGTTATTGATGAACGACCCGGAAACAGAGGGAATTGTCATGATTGGAGAGATTGGTGGCAATATGGAAGCAGATGCAGCTCACTGGATCAAGGAGAACGGCACAAAACCCGTGGTGGGTTTCATTGCGGGTCAAACGGCTCCCAAGGGCAGGACCATGGGACATGCCGGTGCCATTATAGGTGGAGCCGAAGATACGGCAGAAGCCAAAATGAAAATCATGAGAGCCTGTGGAATCCACGTGGTAGAATCGCCGGCTTCGATCGGAAAAACCATGGCAGAGGTTCTGAAAAAATAAAATCCGTGGACCTGGAGTGGTCGAAGTCTACTTGGTTCGTTCGGTTACGAACATGACCAGGGTGTTAAGGGAAGTTTTATAGGTGCTGTCCTCAAATTCCTCGAGAATTTCCAGGGCTTCCGTTCGGTACTTCAGCATGATTTCCCGCGCGTAGTCCAAACCTCCGGATTGCTGGACCAGTTCGATGACTGAATTGACCTTTTGTTTGTTGTGGCTGTGGTGTTTAACCACCCCGATGATGTATTTCTTTTGTTTTCGATTAACTTTATTGAGGGTGTAAATCAGGGGCAAAGTCATTTTCTTTTCCTTGATGTCAATACCGGTGGGCTTACCAATAGTATCCTCACCGTAATCGAACAAATCGTCTTTTATTTGAAAAGCAATCCCGATTTTCTCACCGAAAAGCCGCATCAACTCAATATTTTTCTCACTGGCACCCGAAGCTGAAGCCCCGGCTTTACAGGCCGCCGCAATGAGAGAGGCCGTTTTTTGCCGGATGATGTCAAAGTAGACCTCCTCGCTGATGTCCAGGCGCCTGGCTTTTTCTATTTGGAGCAACTCTCCTTCGCTCATCTTCTTGACCGCCTCGGAGAGAATTTGCAGTTGTTCATATTCACCCTGGTCCAGAGCGATCAGCAGCCCCCTGGACAAGAGGTAGTCGCCCACCAGTACCGCTATTTTGTTCTTCCAGAGGGCGTTTATGGAAAAAAGCCCCCTCCGCTTCATACTGTCGTCCACGACATCGTCGTGCACCAGGGAAGCCGTGTGCAAAAGCTCAACCATTGAAGCGGCAATGTAGGTTCGATCGTTGATTTTTCCGGCGATGGCAGAGCACAAAAACACAAAAATAGGGCGGAGTTGTTTGCCCTTTCTTTTGACGATGTAATAGGTGATTCTGTCGAGCAATGCCACCCTGCTGCGCATACTATCCCGGAACCGCTTCTCGAATTCCTTTAACTCTTTTTCAATTGGTTTTTTTATTTCCCTGAGCACAGTCACAATTTTTGAGGAATGCCGCACAAGAGCGCGACTTCCTTTTCCGCCCCAAAGTTAAGAGTTTCGCGCTCCAAAAAAATATTTTTTCAAAAAATCAAAGGGGATGGGTTGAAAAAAGTCCCAACTGGGTGCTTTTTGATGCGGTGGATGGATTTGCGGGAGGAGAATTTGTGAAATATCTGATGAAGAGCATCAGGAAAGTGGATCTCTTATGCGGGAGCGGGGTTCTTCGCGAATTTTCCGCGGTGTGATTTTTATTGAATTCACTTCGTTCTCTAAGGTAATCTTACCTATAAGAGATACAGTCACCGAACTAAAACTCTACCTCAATTTGCCGGGTATCAGTATACGTTAGAAAAGGAGATGGTTTTTAGTGAGAATGGAAAGAGGCCGATTCTGATACCGGCCTC
>SKYC01000004.1 GCA_007128085.1 Saprospiraceae bacterium
AACTCTGATTGGAAGGAAAAACCCAGGCTGCAAATGGGGTGAATTATTGTCCGGCTAATGTGCCTGTGATTTAAATTCTATTATATCACATATTCAGTAAATGATTAGTTGCTGTAATTAAGGGGATTAATTCCCGGTAGCTTCGAGAGCCTCAGCCACCGGAGATTCTTCATTACCAGACTCAACTATCCGTGCGCTGCCTGAGGCTCTCGAAGGCAGTAACAAAAAAGAGACAAAGTCCACGACATTTTTTTCCATGAGCTCACAAGTCCCACTTCAAGTTGCACAATCATTCAACTGCAATAATAAAGGCCGATAGCAAAACCATGTGATTTTCCCATCGGCCTCCATTTAAGGTTAATCTTCTAAGTCAACCATTAGTGAACGATCATCTTTTTGACCCCTGAATGGCTTCCTGAATTGAGTTGATAGTAATACACTCCGGGCATTAAATTCAACTGTCCGGCATCCAACTCAATTTCGTGATGGCCTTTTTGGAGATCCAGGTCTGTGCTCCAAACCGTTCTACCGGAAACATCAAACAAGGTAAACTCCACTTCGTCGGCCTCAGAAATATAAAATGGTATCACCGTATGGCCGGTAAAGGGATTGGGTCTGTTCTGGTACAACTCAAAAGCGGAAATCGCTCCCTCTCCTTTCTCTGTTATAAAGTAAAGATCGACATCCCTTCTGTCCTGTACCCCTCTGAACAATTCTGCATTCAGGCGTTCTGTATTCAATTTTAAAGCATCGGACAACTTACCATCCTCCCGGGCCGTAAATTCAACTCTCAGAAACTCTCCTTTTTCACGCAAATTCAATGTGTGCACAGAGCTGGCACTTAGTGTAAGGAATTTCATTCCCTCTCTGAAGTTTATCTGGTGAATTTCATCTGCAATAGTAGCGAACTCGTTCAAGGCTTGTACTTCCACGCGATCCACATAACGCTCATTCAATTCCAGTTCAAATTGGATGCCATTGAGGGTTTCCAGGTCGGGAATGGAAATAACAGCCTCCACTTTTTCTCCCCGCTCAAATTCCCTGTCGGCAACTTGAATGTATTGTTCTGCGCGACGGCTTATGTAATTGGCCGGCTCCTTCGATTTTCCGGAGGCATTGCCATTCAGGTCTCCTATTTTCACACCAACAAAATCCCTTTTGAATATTCGATCGTCTGAATACTCAATAAAGACATCCTCAGCCAGGTCAATTTGTGTCGGCATGACACCAATGGGAATAATAAATTCGGAATCGATGAATCGCCAGGATGTATTGTTGAGAAAATGGTCATAAGTTCCCAATACAAGTCTCCTGAGTTCTGCCACGTCCTGAATATTTATTCGCCCATCGTTATTGATGTCTGCAGCGATCAGATAGTAGGGATCGGTAATGACATTTATTCCCAGAATGTGCCGCTGCAGTAGGAATATATCAAAAGTGGACACACCATTTAATGGGTCGTCATTCTTATATGGCCTCAAACTCGAGTTAAAAGGAACTGCGATGTCGTAAAATTCGAAATATCCGCGATTGTCGGTATAAGTCATCCATATTTCTTCCTCTGTTTCCAGGTAGACTTCCACCTGACTTATACTTTCTTCATCACTGTGGCTGTATATCGATCCACTTACAGGCAAACTACCGGGAAAATCACAGAAATCAGTGTGATCCACCCTTAGAGAGCCCTTACAGGAATCGATATTTCCAAACTCGTCGATTACATAAATCCAATAATCGAAAAGAGTGCTTCCATCGGGTCCATCGTCTAAGTTCAAATCATCACAGGTAATGATTAATGTATCCAGGAACAAGTCGTCTACATCTAAAGTGAATATTAAATCCACAGAATCGGTACAATTGTCAGATGCCGATACTATACCACCATAAATGGGTACAACAAGAGTATCAGAATCGCCCCAGGGCACAATTTCCTTTACACATACTATATCCGGACTAATGGTATCCAATACCACAATCGTTATTTCGTGTTCAGATGAATTACCACAATGGTCAACAGCTGTATATGTAAAAGTAGTTTCACCAACTGGATATACACCACTTGCATCTGAACCATCGCTGTCACTGAAAGGGGAGTCATTGGTTACGGTAACATCAAAACCACACTCGTCCTCGGCCTCCACCGGATCCAAGTTTACAAATACTTCACAGCTATCGGGTCCTGTGAAAAACTCAAGGGTATCTGCCACATTCACAAATTCAGGTGCCACCGTACTTTCCACATTTATCGTTTGCTCAAACTCCCATTCTGTATTGTTGCACACGTCAGTAACTGTCCAGGTCCTCAGGATCTGATCACAAATGGTGTCAGACTCTATTATCTCATCAGAATTAACAATGGTAAATTCTATACAGGTTTCAACCTCCGGATTCAAAACGGGAGCAGTTCCCGGTGGAATACTATCGATGTGAAAATCCACACAGCCCTCCTCCTCAACTATTGAACCAGGCCAGATAAAGTCTGTTGAGTCCAGGACTGAAATTCCCTCAAAGGTGATCAACTGGGTGCACAGTGCATTGTTGCCCGATTCGTCGAAAGCTGTAAACTCCCGCAGAATGGTTCCTGTGCTACTGCAAGTATCCATGTCGACTATAATTTCCTCCACGATCTCTGTAACAGAGCAATTGTCCTCAGCTTCTGCCTCACCAAATTGCGATAAGTCCATACCAGGTTCGAAAACACTACAACTCACGGTTGTATCGGCAGGACAATTTACAAACTCCGGATCTTCAACATCTTCAATGACCACGGTGAATAAACATTCTGTTGTATTACCCGCAGCATCTGTGGCTGTGTAAATTACTGTAGTTGTGCCCACCTCAAAAGTATCTCCGGGTTCATGCGTGCTTATCAATTCCACTCCGGGGCAATTGTCCAATGCTTCGGGAACAATCCATTCCGGAAACCCAAAACACTCGCCTTCAATATTATCGATGACAATGTCCTCAGGACAAGTTACTGTAGGTGCTTCATTGTCCTCTACGGTTATCTCAAAACTGCATTCCACTGAATTTTCGGAGGCATCCGTTGCGGTATACGTGACGGTCGTTGTTCCCACTTCAAAAGTATCTCCGGGTTCATGCGTACTCGTCAATATCACACCGGGACAATTGTCATCCGCTTCCGGGACAATCCACTCTACCACTGCAAAACATTCCGTGGTATCGACATCTACAGTCTGGTCTTCCGGACAATCATTTATCACCGGATCTTCATTGTCCTCCACGGTGACTGTAAATTCACAATCCTGCGTATTGCCGCTTTCATCTGTAACCGTATAGGTCACCACAGTAGTACCAACCGGGTAAACCCCACCGGCGGCTTCCTCGTTATTGAAATCATTGGTTATCGTCAACATTCCACATCCACCACTTACAGTTGGTAAGGGAACTGATAAATCGGCTTCGCATAAAGTGGATTCATTTTCTGCTACTATATTATCCGGACACTCAATAGTCAGCGGATCCCCTCCAAGGACTTCTATGGTAAAACTACAGCTGTCCTCGTTACCGGCTCCATCTATGACGATGTAGGTCACTTCCGTAATCCCGATGGGGAAAGTATCCCCCGGCTCATGAGAAGCTATAAGGGTATCGACTACGCAGTTATCTGTCGGCTCCGGAATATCCCAGAATACTTCGACCTCGCACTCCTCCTCTTCATTTTCAATGACTATATCATTTGGACAAATTACCTCCGGATCTTCATTGTCTTCAACTGTAACTTCAAAACTACATTCCACTGAATTTCCGGATGTATCCGTTGCCGTATACGTGACGGTCGTTGTTCCCACTTCAAAACTATCTCCGGGTTCATGTGTACTTGTCAATACCACACCGGGACAATTGTCATCTGCTTCCGGGATCCCCCACTCCACTATTGCGAAGCATTCACTGGTATCGGTATCTACGGTTTGATCTTCAGGGCAATCCAATATCACCGGATCTTCGGTATCATTGACCGTCACCTCAAACTCACACTCCTGCGGATGGCCATTTTCGTCCGTAACCATATAGGTTACTGTGGTAGTGCCTACCGGGTAAAACCCACTGGCTGCTTCCTCGTTATTAAAATCATTGGTTATGGTCAACATTCCACATCCACCGCTTACCATAGGTAAATCTATCATCAAATCTGCTCCACATTCGTTGAGGCTGTTTTCTACCTCAATATTATCGGGGCAAACTATAGTCAGCGGATCCGCTCCAAGGACTTCTATGGTGAAAGTACAGGTGTCGGAATTCCCCGATTCATCTATAGCGATATAGGTAATGGTAGTTATTCCTACCGGGAATGTATCCCCCGGCTCATGGGAAGCTATCAGGGTATCTATCCCACAGTTATCTGTCGGCACAGGAGTAGTCCAGTCTACCTCGACTTCGCACTCTTCCTCCTCATTATCAACTACAATATTATCCGGACAAATTACCTCTGGAGCTTCATCGTCCACAACCATGACGGATGTTTCACAGGCATTGGTATTTCCACTTAAATCCACTACCTGATAGACAATGGTGATAGTACCTAAAAAGAAGGTATCCGGAGCGAAAATGATCACGGTATCGACGCCACAATTGTCATCTACTTCAATTGGATCCAAAAACTCTACATCCGTAGCGAAACACTCTCCCTCGTCCGTGCCTACTACCAATAACCCGGGGCAAACAATGGTAGGATTGGTCACATCCTCTACCGTATAAACAAAGCTCCACTCGGAAGAATTTCCCGCGCAGTCTGTATACTCAAAAGTATAGGTAATGGTGAAAACGGTCTCAGATAGGGTATCTGTTTCTACACCAATTAATGTACCTGCCAATTCATTGCCACATTCATCCAATGCAACCGGCGGATCCGGCTCTACGGCTTCTTCGGGGCACTCAACTTCTCCCTCTCCATTCTCTTCCACAGACGGAGGGGTCTGTAAATCTATTGTATAAGTAAATTCCCAGGTAAACTCCAAGCCGGCGCAATCTTCGTACGTATACGTATACGTCCTGGTACCCTCGCAGTTCAAAGCATCGAGATTGTCTTCTATCTCCGGTTCCGGGGCTTCTAATACATTTCCACACACGTCTTCCACCTGGGGCAGTTCGGTGGGCGGAATGGCTTCTTCTAAACATTCAACCGTGGTTCCCGCAGGAACGGGATCACCCACTTCAGAAGGTGGAGTTGATCGCTCGATATTGTAAGTAAAAAACCAATCGTATTCTAAGCCCGCGCAATCGATATACGTATAAGTATAGGTCCTGGAACCCTGACAATCCAGTGTGTCAAGTTCAGTGACAACCATCGGATCGGGAGCCTCCAGTATATTTCCGCACGCGTCCTCCACAACCGGCAATGTCGACGGTTCCGTAGCAGAAGACAGACACTCTACCGTTGCTACTGTCTCCACGGGGACACCTACTTCCTGGGGAGGATCGGATCGTTCAATAATGAAAGTACCGGTAAAGTCATCGGTGTTCCCTGCACAGTCTTCAAAAGTCCAGGTTACAGTGACCATGCCTTCGCAATCGGGAATTTCACTTATTACAGGATCCCCTATTGGATCCAATTCATTTCCACAATTGTCATTCACCTCCGGTGGTGCCGGCATATCGATATCCCCCGGACACATGATGGGAAATTCAAAATCATCTATTGTCTGAAATGGTTGATATATAACCTCATAAGAATATGACCAGACTTGGATATTCCCTGCGCAGTCCTCGTAATTAAAAACATATTCAGCCAGCCCCTCACATTCCGGAATTTCAGGTGTTTCTACCAATACTGCTTCCAGCTCGTTACCGCAATTGTCAAAAACTATAGGTGGAGTGGGCTCTACTATATCAAATGGACATGGAATTGTATCAATTACATTAGACTCCCCTATCTGAAAATCCTCATACTCTACGGTGTATTCAAACTGCCATTCAAAGGTCAGTCCGGCACAATCCTCATAAGTATATATATAAGTAACAGATCCTTGACAATCCATTGGATCCGGTTCACTAATAATCTCAGGGTCTCCTGGATCCAGCGTCACTCCCAATACATCCTGTACCAGGGGAAGTTCAGGTTCTTCAACCTCTGAAGGGCAATCAACTGTAGCCGTTGTATTGACAGGATCACCGACTTCTGATGGCGGTGTGGAACGGATAACATCGTAGGTGAAAACCCAAATAAATTCCAGCCCGGCACAATCCGTATACGTATAGGTGTAAGTAATGGTGCCCTCGCAACCATCAAATGTACCACCTTCATCAGGGTCTCCAGGAAAAAGCTGCTCTCCACATACATCGGTCACCAGGGGCTGATTCTGGGGTGGAGTAGCCA
>SKYC01000050.1 GCA_007128085.1 Saprospiraceae bacterium
ACCGTTTCAATTTTTTTATCGCTCACCAACTCCATAAAAAACCGGTATCCACCGACATCGAGACTGCTGCCCTGTTCGGGTATATTTCCGGTCAAAGTGGTCAGATACCCGGAAAGTGTGATGTATTCCCCCTCGGGAAAATGAATCTCATCGTATTTTTCATTGAGATAATCAATTTCCAGCCTTCCCGAAAAGAGAAACTCTTCCTCGCTCAGTTGCTGTTCGATCAGTTCCTCCATGTCGTGCTCATCTTCGATTTCTCCAAAAAGCTCTTCGAGTACATCCTCCAGGGTAATCAAACCACTGGTTCCTCCATATTCATCGACGACGCAAGCGATGTTGATGCGTTCGCGGATAAACTTCATCAATAGGTCTTTGATATTCAATACTTCCGGAACAACCAGGATGTTCATCATCATTTTTCGGACCGAACTCTTTTTAAAAAAAAGGCTTTGGTGATGGAGATAACCGATGACGTGATCGATGTCTCTCTCAATGACCAGTATGCGACTGTGCCCGGATTGTCTGAATGTCGATACGATTTCATCGAATTTTGAATTGACTTCGATATAGACGATTTCCGTTCGGGGGATCATACAATCCCGAACTTTGAGATCTTTCAGATTCAGTGCATTTTTAAATAGATCTGTATCCAGTTCTTCATTGGCTTCATGGGCCGATCCGCTAACGTATTTCTCGAGGTCGTGGCGAGTAAATCCGTGTTCTTTTTTCCCATCTCCCTTGCCGAAAATTCCGCGCAGCAATAAATTGGAGATTTGAATGACAAACCAGGTCATGGGTTGAAGTAGTTTCTGGAAAAAAGTAAGGGGATATGCAGATTGAAAGAGTGCTTGATTGGCGTACAATCTAAATAGAGTTTTTGGTAAAAATTCTCCAAAAAGCAATACGAAAATGGTGATGATCAATGTAATGGCCAGCAAGAGCAGAAAAGGGGTTTGGATGTACTCTCCCAGGACGGGTTCAATCAAGCGCGTCATAAAGTAAGTCAGAGCAACCAGTGCGATGTTGTTTCCGATGAGCATGGCACCGAGAAAATTTTCTGCTTTCTCATAAAATTTACTCATGATCATCCCGCGTCTGGAGCCGCTGCTCCTCTTCAGTTCCACCCCCAGTTTGCTGGCCGAAATAAAGGCAATTTCCGAACCTGAAAAGAAGGCCGAAAGCAGAAGAAATAAAAGTATGGCAATGTACTCCATCGTTTTTGTAGGGCTTTATTGGGTAAACATTTCCGGATCGAGCAGACCCGCTCCTCGAGAAAAGGAATATTCTGTAAATTCCTGGTTGGAGGTAAATCTGAATCCATAAATCTCTTCTTTTTCATTACTGAATCTGAAAAATCGGTTGTTGTATATGGTCGCAGCTCTTTCGTCCCAGATCAATTCCTCTGTCATCAGGGTATCGCCGGCAACATTGATGAGAACCACATTGTCGTAGAGGAAAATTTTTTGCTGTGGATTGTCGCGTATGGCGCGATCGGATACGACCCAACTGGTTCGCTCTCCACTCTGATCAAAAAACTCTGCAAAAATCCCCTCGGTAAAGTGTTCCGCTACGCTGTTTCCCTCTGTTCTCCTCTCCATTACCGGCCCCTCTACTCTAACCCGGGTAATGGCCGAATCGGAGTAAAATATCTCCACGTCTTTGGCAACTTCTTTGTACTCTTGTCCCTCGAGCAATTCCCGAATTTCTGCGAGTTCGTTTTTACAGGAATACAGAGAGGGTAAAATAAAGAGTCCGCCAAAGAATAAGAGGAGGATAAACAGATTGTTTTGCTTTGTCACAGATTTAGAAAAAAATGGTGAATTTTAAAAAGTCGCGGGTTCTGATATGTCAATCACAGCGTGAAAGCGCAGATTCCCGTGTCGGTGCAATATGTATTCAAAGGTTCCTTCCTCCTCGTTGATGACCATGTTCCAAACATTGGTCGAGGCTTCGGGCAGCATTTCAGCAGTCTCGTCATCCGCGGGAAAAAACTGGCTCCATTCTGTGCCCTCCTCGGTTGCGTAACCACCGTACATGGTCAATTCCTCAGGAGTGCCGTCCTCGTGGCGGTGATCGTGTTTGAGCAACAGTCCCTCTTCGGTCAGTGTGAGCATCCAGGTTCTGGACAAATTCTCACCTACCTGCAAGGGCATGTGAACCCGGTCTCTTTCACAGACGGAAAAACTGACCATAATGGGTTGATCGTAAAATGGGTGTTCCGGATCGTCCAACGGATAAATGGGTTTACCCACAAAAGACTGTCCACAGAGTTTGCGCAAATTGTCAAAAAATGCGCGATGTATGTCAGAGTCAACTTCTGCCTCTACCACCACCTCTTCTTCACCCCCGAGAGTCACCGTGTCGTCTACCTCCCTCCCTTCACCGCAAGCGAAAAAGATAAAGGGCAAAAATGAAATTATTAAGTATTTTAAGGACTTCATGTTTAATGATTTTAATTTATTAACGCATTGATTTTTACCAGTGTTTCATTCCCATTGGTATTCCTAAGTCACTTCCTCTTTTTTCCCACCCAGCTTTTTCACGTCCAGACTGCCATCCGCCGAAAGGAGTATGGCTATAAATTTGGTTGACCGGAATTGTGCAAATATAATAATTAATACGGCCATTATGGGTACGCTGAATATCATTCCGGCAAATCCCCATATGCTCCCCCACGCAACAAGTGATACCAGGATAACCAATGGACTGATGTTCAATCGGCTCCCCATCATTCGGGGGTCGATATAATTACCAACCAATATCTGAACACCTACTATGAATATCATGAGTAGAAAAAAAGTGCCGAATGATCCAAATTGAACGAGTGAAAACAAAAGAGGCAAAGAGGTCGCGGTAATAGAACCGATACTGGGAATGAAATTGAGAGCAAAAATGATAAAAGCCCACAAAATAGCAAAATCAAGGCCGAACAGTTCCATGACTATATAACTTAAAAAACCTGTCAGAAAACTGGTGAATATTTTTACTGAGATATAGGTTCGAATGGATTCGTTAATCTGACCGAGTACTTGTAAAAAGTTTTTGTACGAACCTTCTGTCCGCATGAGTTTTCTTATTTTCACTTTCAGGACATTTCGCTCGAGGATCAAAAAAATGACGTAGATAATGATCAGTATCAAACTGGCCAATAAATTGGTCACTGTATCGAATACAGGGCCAACTGCTCCCGCAATATCCACTTTTTGGATCAGATCCATATACCCCGTGGCTTCTTCAAGCTCGAAAAATTGGGTAATATACTCTACGACCTGATCGAGCTTGTCCTCGTATTTGGGTATGGACTGAGCCATGGTTTTAAAATTCTCTAACAGGATTTTAATAACCAATACCAATGCTCCGATTATGGAAAAGCTGGAAATGATAAGAGTCAACCACCTCGGTAAGCGGAAGTGGTTTTTTTTGCGAAACCTGATCCTCTGCAGCGCCCTGGAAAGAGATTCAATGAGGTACCAGATGGCTATAGCTATGACCAGAGGAATGAGCAGTCGCTTGGCCACAATTAAAAAAACAATGATGACCCCCGTGCTGATTATCCACAGTGGAATAACCCATGACTTTACATTGTCTTTCATAGGATAAAATTTTACTCATACTTCGGTTGTCCTTCAAAATAGAAGTACGTACCTTCAAATCAGGGCTAAATTACAAAAACAATTGATTCTCCCTATCTGTAAAGGGGAAGAATTGGTCAAAAAATAAATGGCAGTATGGCTGCTGATGTAATCCACGAGTGGGTGCGAAGTACCATCCGACAATACTGCATGGAGTTATAGGGTCATTCTGATTACAAAAACAATTTTGGGAGTGGACTCATCATTGGTTTCTTTTCAACTCCTTGTTTCTGTAGTATTCATCGGCCAGGTCTTGCAATTTCTCTGAGGAGTGGTAAAAAACCCCCGGCTCAAAGCGCTGAGCAGCTGCAACCATGGCCTGGGCGACCACTTCCGCTTCCACTGGTTTGTATTTTGTCAGTAAATTGCCGGTAATGGCGTCGATTCCACGTCCAATAACCTTTGCAATAGATTCTCCAAATCTGTTTTCATTTCTGTGTCCCAGAAGCAAAGATGGCCTGAATATGTGCGTCGACCAAAAGTCGAATTTAAGGATTTCTTCTTCCAGCTCGCCTTTTACACGGTTGTAAAAAAACATGGAGTCTTTATCTGCACCGACTGCTGTCACCAGCATCAATTGGTTAAATGCATTTTTTCGAGTCCAGCCGACGATTTCAATCACCAGGTCTTTGTCTACGGCCGAAAATTTTTCTTTACTACCTGCTTTTTTTAGAGTTGTACCCAGTGCAACGAACACATCATCGCCTTTCAGCGATCCCAGTTCTTTTACCGGTGCGTTAAAAGGGATAATGATCTCTCTTATTTTTCGGTGCTTTATACCGGCCGACCTCCGGCTCACGGATATGACTTCTTTGTAGTAATGACTGGAGGCCAATATTTTCAACAACTGCATACCAACCAGTCCGGTACCTCCAAAAATCACTGCGGTCTTGTTGGCTTTTTCTACTTCCGGTTTTTTGGTCTCCATTGAATTTGTCATTTTTGCTCTTTACTAAAATCAATATCCTTTCAAAGCTTTTTTATACACTTCAAGACACCGCTTCCTTGCGAACTTGTGGTCGACTATTTTTTCGGGATATTCCTCCGATTCAAATTCCTCGACGTATTGTCGGATGTACTCAAAGTCCTTGTCAAACTTTTTTTGCTGAGACTCGGGATTAAAAATTCTAAAATAAGGTGCTGCATCCGTTCCGCATCCGGCAGCCCATTGCCACCCCCCGTTGTTGGAGGCCAATTCAAAATCGAGGAGTTTTCGGGCAAAATAAACTTCTCCCCACCTCCAGTCGATGAGGAGGTGTTTGGTGAGAAAACTGGCGGTCACCATCCGAACCCGATTGTGCATGTATCCGGTGGTATTGAGCTGTCGCATGCCGGCGTCGACCAGCGGGTAACCGGTTTTTCCACTGCACCACTTTTCAAATTGCTCTTCATCGTTGATCCATTCCACTCTTTCGTACTTTTCCCTAAATGGCTGATCGACCACTTTTGGAAAATGGGCCAAAATCTGAGAGTAAAAATCCCTCCAGATCAATTCATTCAGATAGGTATCGTCAAGCCTGGAGGCCTTCAGTGCTTTTTCTCTAATCGAAATGGTTCCAAATCGATAGTGGGGTCCCAGCCTTGAAGTGGCATCGCGCCCCGGATAGTCCCTGTTTTTTCCGTATTGAGAGATGATTTTTTGGCTTACTGTCATGTCCGGAAAGGGAATGTTCGATTTTTTAAAACCCATCTCCTCCAAAGTTGGAATGGAACCACCGGGTACTTTATTCGAAAAATTTTCAAAAAGGGATTTGGTTTTATAGGTGTTAAAAAAGGGGGAAGATTGCAGTTTGTCACAACCGTCGCGCACGACCTCCAGCCATTTGTTTTTATATGGCGTAAATACAACATACGGGCCCCCATCCTCTTTCACAACCTCTCCGGCTTCTGTAATGACCTGATCTTTGAAGGTGTGAAAAGCAATGCCGGAGTCGCGGAGAATATTCTTTACGGCATCGTCTCTTTTTACCGCGTAAGGTTCATAATCCCTGTTGGTAAAAACCTCTTCAATATCCAACTCAATAATGAGCTCCTTCCAGACGTTTTCCGGCTCACCGTACTTTACCAACAAACCGGAACCGCTAGAGGAGAGTTCTCTGTCAAGCCGGGTGATCTGTTCGTGAATGAAATGAACCCGGGCATCGTCTTCGTCCTCCAGACGATCCAAAATTTTCTTATCAAATACAAAAAGTGGAATCACCGGCCTGTTTCCCTCAAGTGCGCGAAACAACCCCTTGTTATCGTTCAATCTGAGATCCCTTCTAAACCAAAAGACGTTGTGTCTGGTATTTTTTTCCATTTTACAATTTTCTTAGAATTAAACGATCTGCGATTGCGATAGTCAAAGAGTGAAGAGCCATAGCGGACGGTTTACTGCACAAGCTAATAAAAAGGTGCATATTTAATGCAAGGCAAATATTTAAAACAGATAAAACGATCCATGACCGTGAGATTTACTGCCGGACACAAAGGTTTTACTTTGAATTTTTGCGTCTGCAGCCATAGGTACAGTAAAAATTTAAACAGATGAAACGAGCATGAACTTTTTTAATCAAAAATTTCACAAAGGTGAATGATTAAAATAAGTTGCATGCGAGTTCCTGAATGTATTCAAATTTTTTGC
>SKYC01000345.1 GCA_007128085.1 Saprospiraceae bacterium
AGAGGAGGTATTTGAAAAATTTAAAGAATGGCCGATTTTAAGGCTGATTTAAAAAAAATGTTAGAAATTTGTCTCTATGTTTTTAGAGTCGAATGTAAAATTACAACCCGCAGGCTGGATAGAGGTGGTTTGTGGGAGTATGTTTTCCGGAAAAACGGAGGAGTTGCTCAGACGCTTAAAGAGAGCGTATTACGCGCGACAACTCTACATTCTGGTCAAGCCGGCCAAAGACAACCGCTATGCGGAAAGAGAGGTGATCTCCCACGATGAAAATGCCATGGAGTGTATTACGGTAGACCACCCCGGTCAGATATTGAAGCACGTCTCGGGTGTAGAGGTCATCGGTATTGATGAGGCCCAGTTTTTCGATAGCGAATTGGTGGAAGTGTGCGAACAGCTGGCCAATGCCGGCAAAAGAGTTATTGTGGCCGGATTGGACATGGATTTTTTGGGACGCCCCTTTGGATCGATTCCCCAATTGCTGGCCATTGCAGAGTACGTCACCAAGGTGCATGCCATCTGTCCTCACTGTGGCAATTTGGCTTCCCATTCTTATCGCTTTGCCAAAAGCGATGAAACCATTCTGTTGGGAGCAACAGAGGCCTATGAACCCCGTTGTCGAAAATGCTTCAGTCTGGGTGACAGGCTCAAGCCAAAAAGTATTTCTAAGGGCCATTGATCCCATTTTTTTCCCCCGAAATTGTGCCGTCGGTTTTTTTTGTAAAACTGCTGAAATTGCCTGCATATTAGATAAAATTAATATGAATTTTTTTCGTACATTTGCGGCTTAAAATTAAATAGATATGACAGATCCTTCAAGGATAATTGATGTAAATATTGAAGAGCAGATGAAATCTGCCTACATAGATTACTCTATGTCAGTTATTGTATCAAGGGCTCTGCCCGATGTCAGGGACGGTCTTAAACCGGTTCACCGGAGGATTCTCTTTGGTATGGAGCAGTTGGGTGTACAGTACAATAAATCCCACAAAAAGTCCGCCAGAATTGTCGGGGAGGTCCTGGGTAAGTACCACCCGCACGGTGACAGTGCTGTGTACGATGCGATGGTCAGGATGGCCCAGCCCTGGTCTTTGAGATACCCTTTGGTAGACGGTCAGGGAAACTTCGGTAGTATGGACGGAGACAGCCCCGCAGCCATGCGATATACCGAAGCCAGATTGCAGAGGATTTCGGATGATCTTTTGAGCGACATAAAGAAAGATACGGTAGACTTTGCGTTAAATTTTGACGATACCATTGAAGAACCGACGGTACTTCCCTCCAGAATACCAAATCTGCTGGTCAATGGCGCCTCGGGTATCGCCGTCGGAATGGCTACGAATATGCTCCCTCACAATTTGACTGAGGTAGTTAATGGCCTGATGGCTTTTCTCGAAAACCCCGACATTGAACTCGAAGAATTGATGCAGCACATCACCGCTCCCGATTTTCCCACAGGTGGCATAATCCACGGATATGCGGGAGTAAAAGAGGCTTTTGAAACGGGAAGGGGCAAGGTGGTTGTCAGAGGGAGAGTAGAGATAGAAGAAACAGACTCCGGAAAAGAGCGATTGATTATTTCAGAGATCCCTTACCAAATTAATAAGGCTTCTCTGGTGGTGAAAATTGCGGATCTGGTCAACAATGAAAAAATTGTCGGCATCACGGATGTCAGGGATGAGTCCGACAGGAGTGGATTGAGGATCGTGGTGGAGTTGAGAAAAGACGCCATGGCAAGTGTGGTTCTTTCCAAATTGTTTAAATACACTCCACTTCAAACATCCTATGGTGTCAATAATATTGCACTGGTCAACGGCAAGCCCATCCAGCTGAATTTAAAAGATTTACTGGGACATTTCCTGGACTTTCGAATAGAAGTCATTGTCAGAAGGACGCGCTTTGAACTCAAAAAAGCGGAAGATCGGGCACACATTCTCGAGGGCCTGCTCATCGCTCTCGATAATCTGGATGAAGTGATAGCGCTGATACGCGGCAGCAAAACGGTCAGTGATGCCCAGGAAGGGCTGATGAAGCGATTCGAACTATCAGAGCTTCAGTCCAAAGCAATACTCGAAATGAGATTGCAAAAACTGACCGGCCTGGAAAGGGAAAAGGTCAAAATGGAGTTCGATGAACTGATGGAAAGAATCGAATACTATAAAAAAGTACTTGGATCTGAGGAGCTGCAAAAAGAAATCGTTAGGGAAGAATTGGTGGAAGTAAGAGAAGCGTATGGCGATGAGCGAAGAACAGAGATTTCTTTCGACGACAGTGAAATCAGTATAGAAGACATGATACCCAATGATGATGTGGTTGTAACCATCAGCCACCTCGGGTATATCAAGCGCACCAAAGTCTCTGAATACCGCACCCAAGGTCGCGGGGGAAGGGGCTCCAGAGGGAGTAAAACAAGAGATAAGGATTTTATCGAACACATATTCTCGGCGAGGACTCACGATAACTTGTTGTTGTTTACTGAATTGGGAAGGTGTTTCTGGCTCAAAGTATACCAGATTCCCGAAGCCAATAAAACCAGCCTCGGAAGGGTCATTAGGAACATCATTCCTCTGCCCAAGGAGGACCGCGTCAAGGCTTATATTAAAATTCAGGACCTGGAAGACGAGGAGTTTATCAACAACAATTACATCATTTTTGCCACGGCATTTGGCATTGTTAAAAAGACGCTGGTTGAAAGTTTCTCACGCCCTCGATCCAACGGTATCAATGCCATAACGATTCGCGAGGGAGACAGTTTGCTCGAGGCAAAACTCACCAATGGCGAATCCGAAATTATGTTGGCCAACAAAAACGGCAGAGCCATTCGTTTTCACGAATCCAATGTGAGGAGTATGGGAAGGACAGCTGCGGGCGTTCGGGGCATGAAACTGGACGGTGGCAGTGACCGCGTTATAGGTATGATTACCATCGACCCGGGAGATCCCAATTTCTCTGTTTTGACACTCTCTGAAAAAGGCAATGGAAAGAGATCCAATGTAGATGATTACCGCATGACCAAAAGAGGAGGAAAAGGAGTGAAAACCATGCAAATTACGGATAAAACCGGAAGCCTGGTGGCCATGAAAGCGGTTTCAGATCAGGAAGACCTCATGATTACTACGAAGACGGGAGTGGTTATACGCCTTGAAGTCAGTACCCTGAGAATTATGGGCCGTGCGACACAAGGTGTTCGCTTGATTCGCCTGAGCGAAAACGAAGCCATAGCCGATGTAACTCCTGTGAGAAAGGAAAGCGATGAAGAAGAAGAGTAATCGACTAGGGTAATGAAAAAATAATTTTATAAAAGCAATTCTTTTTGCTTGATGTGGTTATTATTGTATAATCTCATTTTTTAACGGTAGACAATTATACAGGATGCTTTGGAGTTTTTAAAGGGCTCCTGAATGGTTGTTTTATTAAAAAATTCGGTGGTGAAAAAATGATTTGAAACGGATTTTCTGCCGAAGCTTAAAAAAAGAGATTGCAATGGAGGAGATCCACTTTTTCCCGACCTCTTCCTTAGTAGACAATGACTTAATCCTTTAAAAATAAACTTAGACAGATGAAACTTGGAATACTTTTTTTTCTCAGTGCGCTCTTACTTATACCCTTTGATGTTTTTGCGCAAAATATAAACAGAGAAATCAGACAGGCATCCAGAGAGGTAAATCGCTACAATCTGGAGCCGATGGAGAATAAGGAAAACCTGCTTCAGGCCAAAGAAATTATCGACGGACTAATAGAATTGCCCGAAGCCAGGGACAATTTCAGTATATGGCAAACCAGAGCGGATGTCTACAATGCCTCTATAGCAGCGGAAATGACATTGATACAGCTGGAGCAGATCCGGGAGTATTCGACACCGGAGGATGCCATGATCGCTTTTGAAGCCATAAAAAAGGCCGTTCCACTGGCTGACAGTAGAGGAGAGGAGCGCGACCTTCTGCGCAGCCTGAATGAAACGGTTGTGAATTTGGGAAATGTCGCCAATCAGTATATCGATAGAGAAGAATACGACAAAGCCTTTGGGCCACTCGAAGGCATCTATAGAATTCATCATATACTGTTGGATTTGGGAGAAGATGCAGTTTTTGATAGTGAGGCAGATGAAAATAGTCACCTCTTCATTACAGCGATTTGCGGTATGCAGGCGGGAAAAGTAGAGAAAGCCAAAGAGTATATGATGATGCTTTACGAAAGGGAGTACGAAGAGGCCAGAGTTTATGTAACTCTTTTTAATCTCTACTTGGATAAAGACGAGGAAAGAGCACTGGAGTTTTTAGAGGCCGGAAAAGAAGTTGCCCCTGACGACATTGACTTACTGTATGCAGAGATCAATTACTACATTTCCAAAAATGATTTTCGCATGCTTCAGGAAAAACTGGCCATTGCAGTTGAAAAAGACCCCGAGAATACAGCACTGTACAATGTGCTGGGCAATGTGTTTATGAATCTGATGACCGAAGCACTCGAAGAGGATGAAGATGAAGAAGTGGTTGATCAGTATTTTAAAACGGCTTTGAAATATCTGGAAACAGCTACGGAACTCGATCCGGATTACTACGAGCCTTATTATACCATCGGATCTATATATTTTAATCAGGCAGCTATAATTACCCAGCGCATCAATGAACTGGGGATGACCAGGGAAGATCAGAAATTATACGAGGAGTATACAGCAGAGGCCAATGCACTTTTCGATAAGGCACTGCCGTACTTTAAAAAAGCGGAAAGCATGGAACCCAATGATATCAATACCTTGATCGCATTGAGAGAAACCTTTGCCAGACTACAGGACTTTGAGCTTTACAACGAGTTCAATGAACGAATTGAAAAAATAGATGCGGGAGAAAAGATAAGAGAGTCTTACTTCAATGAATAGTGGATTCTCCATAAATACAATTCAAACTCAATCCCCCGGCCACCTTACCGGGGGATTTTTTATATTTGCGAAAACGACAAACCAATGGACAATAAAATTATTTTTTCAATGATGGGAGTGAGCAAGATATTGCCACAAAACAACAAAACCATCATTAAGGATATCCACCTTTCTTTTTTCTACGGGGCAAAAATCGGTATAATCGGCCTCAATGGCTCAGGTAAATCCACCCTGCTTCGAATTATTGCAGGACAAGATCAAAACTACCAGGGTAAAATAGAATTTCAAAAGGATTATTCCATCGGTTTTCTCGAGCAGGAGCCTCAACTCGATAATAGTAAAACGGTAAAAGAGATTGTCAGTGAGGGCGTACAGGAGATAATGGATCTCATGGCAGAGTACGAAGAGGTCAACCAGGCTATGGGAAAGGAGGAGAACTACATGGATCCCGATAAAATGGACAAGCTGCTGCACAAACAGGGCAGCCTGGGTGAAAAAATTGATGTCGTCAATGGCTGGGAAATTGATTCTGTTTTGGAGCGTGCAATGGATGCTTTAAAATGCCCCGAACCGGATAAAAAAGTCGAAGTCCTTTCCGGAGGAGAAAAGCGGAGAGTGGCGCTGTGTAGATTGTTGCTCAAAAATCCGGACATTCTGCTTTTGGATGAACCTACCAATCACCTGGATGCAGAGTCGGTTCACTGGTTGGAGCAGCACCTGGACAGGTATAAGGGAACGGTCATTGCCGTTACACACGATAGGTACTTCCTCGACAATGTCGCCGGTTGGATCCTTGAATTGGACAGAGGCGAGGGAATTCCCTGGGAGGGAAATTACTCGAGTTGGCTGGAGCAAAAGGGAAAAAGGCTGGCAACGGAGGAAAAGCAGGAAAGCAAAAGACAAAAAGCCCTGCAAAGAGAGCTGGAATGGGTGAGAATGAACCCGAAGGGAAGACAGGCAAAAGCCAAAGCGAGATTGAGCAATTACGAAAAAATGGCGGGGGAAGAGGCCAAAGCCAAAGAAGCCAAACTCGAAATTTTCATTCCCACCGGACCGAGATTGGGCAACAATGTCATTGACGCTCATGGAGTATGGAAGGGCTATAACGACCAATTGCTGATTGAAGACCTCAGCTTTAAGCTGCCACCCGCCGGTATTGTTGGTGTGATAGGTCCGAATGGAGCGGGAAAAACCACTCTTTTCAGAATGATCATGGGCCAGGAGCAACCCGACAAGGGGCAAATTGAAATTGGGGAGACGGTTAAGCTGGGGTATGTAGATCAATCTCACGAAGACATTCTGCCCGATAAAACCGTGCAC
>SKYC01000332.1 GCA_007128085.1 Saprospiraceae bacterium
GGAATGCCCAGTTTATGGCATTCTGTTTCCAGATCACGCATAAAATTATACACCCTTTCCGGTATTGATCCAAAGTAGTGATCGTCGAGTTGTTGCCCCTTGGGTGAATACTTGCCGATCAGGGTTCTCCCACACATCATGAGGTCTGGCCGAGTGAAAAATGTGGCTTCATCTACCAAAAAGTATTCCTGCTCCCAGCCCAGCGTAGTGGTAATTTTGCCCACCGACACATCGAAGAGTTTGCAAACGGCCAGGGCCGATGACTCAAGAAAAGTCGCCGATTTTAATAGCGGCAATTTGTAGTCCATGGCATCGCCGCCATAGGTTACAAAAATGGTAGGAATACAGAGCGTTTTTCCCTGACCAACCTCTAAAATAAATGCGGGGGAAGTGGGATCCCAGGCAGTGTATCCCCTGGCTTCAAAAGTAGACCTCAAACCACCACCCGGAAAACTGGATCCATCCGGTTCTTGTTGAGTCAGAGAGTTGACAGTGAGTTCTTCAATGGAATTGCCATGCTGATCCAAAGTAAAAAAACTATCGTGTTTTTCAGCGGTTTTTCCTGTCAGGGGCTGAAACCAATGCGCGTAATGGGTTGCCCCTTTGTCCATGGCCCATTTTTTCATGGCTTCTGCTACCTCTATTAAAAGTTCATCACTCAGTTCTTCACCCGAATGAATGACCAATTGGATTTCCCGGTATTTCTCGTCGGACAGGTATTTTTTTATGGTCTGTTCATTGAACACATTCTGCCCAAAAAAGTCCGAAATTTTTCGGGAGGGAACATCGAGGTTTTCAGCGGGGATTCGATTGAAAATGGTTTGAATGGAATGGAATCTGGATTCACTCATGCTTAGAGGCTTTTAAATATAATTTTATTCAGAAAATGGATTTGTCATCACACATTTGCAAAATTATATTTATTATTCATTCTCGCTAAGTGTTTTTTACATTTTTTTTTCCTAAAACCATTGATGACGATAAAACAAAGCTGAACCTTAGGTATTTGGATAACATTTCACCACGGCAACATTAAAATTACCCGGCACTAACTTCCGGCTATTCGTGTTTTCAGGAAAGGGCCTGACAAAAAACCCAGGACAAATGCTCCCCAATTAAAATGTTGGAATAAAAAATACGAAATGCCACCAAAAAGAGCCAATAAACCAAATATCACCAATACTTTAATGGATATAGATTTTTTGGATAAAGGTCCATACTCCATCTCCATACCTATTATGATTCCAAGTGCAGCATGGCCAAACAGGTTGGTAAAATAAATCATTTCCGGTAACAAGAATTGAATCAGAGCCCATGGTATAGCCAAGATCAAAATCCGAATAAGCACTCGTTTCATGATTTTTATGCCTTTCATTTTTTCTATTTTATTTACATCTAATTATACATAGCAAACCCTTCATTAATCATATAGACTATTCAAACTTTTCCTGCACAAACTTAATCTTTTCCCTCAATATTCATTCCATGAATCATCCGGGATTTTGAATACCCCTCACAACAGAACTCAAGTGAATGGAGCTATATGAAGATAAAATGATCCGATACATCTACCCATTTCATCGCATTGCTCAACGAATCAGCGTCACACTTCCATTGCTCACATACCTTCCCCCATCAAAACAACTGACTTCGAGGTGATAGCCGTACACATCGGGTGGAAGATCCTCATTTTGAAATCGACCGTCCCAACCGCGAGCGGGATCATTGGATCGAAAAACTTCTTGTCCGAGGCGGTTGTATACAATCAATAACATCTGTTGTATCTGTTCTCCCCGGACGTAAAGTACATCATTCATCCCATCGCCGTTGGGAGAGAATGCATTGGGTAGGTAAACAAAGGGTTCATCGCAGGGTATATCCTCAACAAAAACGGTAACCTGCGCCTGAGTCGAACATCCATTTTCAGATATAAGAGAGACTGTGTAAGTTGTTGTCTCTTCGGGCTCAGCTACGGGTTGATGAGAAAAGGGATCGCTCAGTGATTCCGGGGGCGACCAAATCAAATCCACCGTATCCGGAACGAATTCTATAGATAAATAACTGAATTCCCCGGGGGTTATTTGCATTGGATTGGCAGCTATCCAGTGAACAGCCGGTGTATCCAGTACTTCTACATATACCCATTGGGTCCCCGTGCATGAATTATTGGACAACTCCGCTTGAAAAAGTGTGCTTTGTCCGGGAGCTGCTGCGGGATTGGGTGCGGTCAAGCCACTCAATAGGAAGTCGCCCGGTGACCAGACATAACTCCAATCCTCCTGATATCCGGGATTCAAATAAACCGTATCCCCCTGGCAAATAGTCAGGGTGTCGTTAGGCAGATATTCCAACAGGTCAAAACTAAAATCAATATCTACGGACTGAGTGCATCCAAAAGCGTTGGTCAGTATCAGTGAAATTTCCAATTCCTCCACCCCACTTAAAAACAATTCAAGAAATGTTCCGCCATGGGTAAAAACCGTATCGCCGCTTACGTTCCATATGAGATCAAAGTCGAGATCATTACTGTCGACCTGTGCCACAAGTTGCAAGAAAATACTGTCGTTGATGCACCACTCTTCTTCTACTTCTATTCCGAGATTAACATCCGGGGGAACAGACACCTCTAAAGTGTTGAAAAATCTTTTTTCACAGGAAGATAGAGGATGAAACAGAACCGTTTCAATTTCATATACACCACTTTCCAAAAACACCCATTCACCCTGCTCATGCAAAATTTGAACGGTATCCATCCCAGCGTGGATAATTTGGAATATTTCAATGTTGTCAGGCAATCCGTCGGGAAATTCGATCACTATACTATCGCCTTCACAAATACCCAAATCCGGTAAGTCCAATGTGGGCAACTCCACTACTTCAACTTCCAGAATGTAAGAGGCCGAACATAGTGAATCGCTTATGATCAATTCGTAAGTGATATCGGATTCGGGGAAAATGACAGGATCAAATACCGAAGCGGTGTCAACAAAATACAAATTTGTATTCCACTGGTAATCGAATTCAGGAAAAAACGGAACATCCGGCATTAGGCTGTCTCCCAAGCAGACTACCACCTGATCGTGCCCTCCTAACCCTTCGGGCAATCCGCTGAAAATGAGTGTGTCTGCTGATTTTATACACCCAAAATCATTCCTCAGAAAAACGCCAATATGAATGCTGTCACTGCCGGTATAAAAAAAGGTTACACGGGAGCTGTCCAAGTCGAGGCTCTCTCCATTCACCATCCACTCTAAAGAGTAAGATCCGGGTATCTCTTCGGAAACGAAGGCTTCAGCATAGATCTCAAGGCTGTCGGCACATCGGCCTTTTTCCACATGTAAATCCAGGTCGAAATCCCATTCCATCAAGTAGATATTCTGTATGAATGTATCCGGGCAACTGGGGAAGTCAAAGTTTCTGGCATTGAGAATCACTTGATATTCACCGTAATCCGGGAAGGTGACGCTCGGGTAGTCCGTCCTGACAAAGTGGACGGTTTCACCGTCTTGCAGGAACCGCCACCATGAACTGGTTGCAAACCCGACAAAGGGATTGTAATCGAAGTCTACGGTAAGGGTACCGCAAACCGTATCCGGTATGACTTGTTGAAAATCCGGATTGTAAGACCCGACCTGGACGGAAATTTCCCCCGTACAGTTTTGGTTTGTCAATACTGCGGTATACAGAGTTGTTGTATCCGGGCTGACAATGGGGTTGGGTATATCGGCAGAACCGATAATTGATTCGGCGGGTTCCCATTGGTAGTCGCGATCCGGCCTGGCAAAAGGGAGCAATTCAATGGTATCTCCATAACACACAAAATCCTCCCTGAACAATCCATCTTCGAGTATCAAACCGGTGTCATAGATCAATTCAACCGTTTTAAAACACTTAAATTCGGGATGTGTCACGGTCAGGCGCGCATGGACGGTTTCAACATCGCTGACACTTATTTGCACGGTAGAATCAGTACTGTTGAGCTGCTCAGAACCCCAATTAATGGTCCAGAAATAATTAAAAACAGTATCGGTGTCGGAATCAACCAGCGATTGAAACTCGATTTCAAGTTGATCATTGCATTCACCTCTTTCTACACCAATATCAATATCAAAGGGTATTTCAAGAAGGTTTATCGTTTTGGTTATGGTATCATTGCAAATAGAATCCTCATCAAAGGCAATCAGTGTTATTTCGTAGGTTCCATAATCCGGGAATGTAAAAGTGGGGTTTTTGACCACGGAAGAATCCAGGGGTGAATCAAAATTTCCAAAATACCATATTAATTCATCCTCGCAAACACTGGTCAGATTTTCAAACTCAATTTCCAGTTGATCGCAATAATTTTCAGCGACAAAAAAATCAGCAATGCATCGATCGCAATTGCCTACATTGTATTGGAAATCACGACTGGTCCTACTGATCAATTCTCCGTCGCGGTACTCCTCGACACAGACACCTACAATAAATTGCCCGGTGATCATTGGGGTGCCGGTCAGCAATCCGGTATGGGGATCAATGGTAAGGGGATCGTCACCACCCAGTTTGTTGTCAAACGAAAATTGGGGAGTTTCCCATTGGACAGAAGGATACGGAGGCGGCTCGGGGGGTTGGGGTTGCGGATCTTGAAACGATCCTCCGGTCAGAGGCGTGCAGAGTGAGTAGACCAGGGAGTCTCCATCAGCATCCGTGGCAGAGTGGTCAAATTCAATGGGCTGATTTACACATATAAGCGTACTGGGCCACTCATTAAAAACAGCACTGTTGTTACATTCTAAAAGGGCTTTTTCCTCTATTTCGGTGATAAAAGAGGCGCCGGTCGCTCCCGGTAACCGAAGATTGGAAATGGATCGGTTTCTGCAACAGCTCTGATAGACGAGCAAATACCCTCCTTCCCTAAAGGGCAACTCTACCGTATCTCGGTAGGTACCTACTTGTACACACAAATCTTCAGGCAATTGTATGCACGGGTTGTCCAGTGTAGGTGGAACATCCATGATATCCTGAGGGGAAATCAGTATCTGCCCATGATCGCCCACTTCTGTTACCAATTCGTTGTCACTACCAAAGAAACCAATAGAAGCGGGGTCATCAAACGGAACTTGACCGTAAAAACAATCCCTGAACAAAATGAAAGTAATTTCATACTGATCATTCCCAAGACAGCGATAATTTATTTCACCGCCGATAATATGAGAAGCATTTAAAGCTTCACCCCATTGAACAAAAAGGATCAGTATCAATCCAAATTTTAGCAATGAATTCATATACCTTTAATTTTTCACGCATGCTTCCCTACAGGTGGTCTATCTAATAAGAGAGACATTTCCTTTTTGTGAAAAGAACTCACCTCCTATGCACTCCACTTCGAGGTGGTAGGCAAATACATCCGGTGGTAAGTCCTCACCCTTAAAAGTGCCATCCCATCCACGGTCCAATTGGGTCGTGCGAAAAACCTCTTCGCCCCATCGATTGTAAATAATGAGTGTAAGTCGCTCAATGTGCTCCCCCCGAACATACAATACATCATTCACTCCGTCCCCGTTGGGAGAAAAAGCATTGGGTAAAAACACATAGGGTATTTCGCAGGGCAAGTCTTCTATAAATACAGTAATGCTATCTACTACTATACACCCTTCTGTATTGGTGGCTGTTACTATATAGGTGGTTGTTTCTTCGGGAGTGGCAATGGGATTGTGGACAAAGGGGTTGTCCAGGCTTTCCTGAGGCATCCAAACGACATCTACATCGGGAGGGATGGTTTCGACCAACAACATGCTTTCAAAGCCCGGAGCAACCTGTACCGGATCGGCCTGTAAAGATTGGATAATGGGTACATCGTGGACAATAACATACACCTCCTTGCGTCCATCGCAACCGTCGGTTGAAATATCGGCTGTATAGAGTATGTTTTCATCGGGTGCAGCCAACGGATTGGAAGCGGTAATCCCGGAAATAAGTCCCTCAGCAGGAGACCATACATAATCGTAATCCGGATTGAAGTCGGGATTGAGAAAGATGGAGTCACCCCTGCAAATTATCAATGTATCCCGCTCTTCTTCAATGAAGAAATCGTACTCTAAAATTAAACTATCTGTGGTGCTGCATCCCAGTGAATCGGTGGATGTCAAAAAGATGATTATTTCATCCACTCCGGAAGCTTGAAACTGAATACTATCTGCATGCATGATGAAAATCGAA
>SKYC01000033.1 GCA_007128085.1 Saprospiraceae bacterium
AACCCATTAAAATAAAACCGGCAATTCTTCTAACCATCAACATGACACCTGGATTGAGGTAATAACTAATTTTTTTAGCCAGAGCGACTTTGAGAATATCGGTAACAATAATGGTTCCCATTAGTCCGGAAAAGAAGGGCAAAGACTGCCTGAGGTCCAACTGAAGACTTTCTGATATAATACTGGTGATACCGATCCAGAAAAGTACGGTCCCCGGATTCAGCGTGTTCATAAAAAAACCCAAAGTCCAAAATCCGATATATGATGAGCCCGTTCGCGGTTTTTGGTATTTTCGCCTTCGGGCAGGAACTTTACCAAACAATATCAGTCCAATACCAAAGCCGATCAAAATGGTTCCACCTATCAAACTTACATAGACCTCAAAATGATCTTCAGCGGCCAGTCCCATCAGAAAAGATATGGCGGATGATATCGCTATTATATACAAAATGTCGCTGACCCAAAACCCGGAAGCCACAGTAACACCCGCCCTAAATCCCTTTTCCAGACTAGTTTGCACCAATGTAATGAAAATAGGACCAGTCATTATGGCCAGTGTAAGTCCCAATAGTATACCCTTAAATACTAAATCCATGGAGTCCTTGTATCTTAATGTCCTTTTGTATGTATAAACTATCTTATCGGTTCTGTGGTCAACATTTCAATCCAAAGATAAAATCTTAATGAAGATTTCCACTTTCCTGTCTGATTTTTCCTTATAGTTTTTTAAGTTGAAGCAGCCAGGCCAGATACTTTGGAAACTGTTATAACCATACAAAAGTATGCACGTACGCATTTGTGAACCTTTTTACGGTTTGATCATTTCAATACGGAAATTGTTTTGAAAAAAGAAATCATCTTACTCCCCTGGTAAAAAGTAAAAAGAAGGGGCTTATTTATTTGATTTTTTTTATCACACTGAAAAAAATGAATATATGAACATATTGTTGTTGTCCTCTAGTGTTAGGGAAGATCGAAATACGCACCAGCTTGCAAAAGCCTTGGAGAAGAGAATCAATAGCGAGTACAATCACGATGCTAAATTGATCGATCTGAAGGAAGCGGAATTGCAAAATTTAGGTTACCTGTACAAAAAGCATCCGAATCCACCGGAAAAAATGAAGGAGGCTTATGATGCGTTTATGGCAACGGATGCGTTTATTTTTGTCTCCCCTGAATACAATGGCAGCTATTCGGGCGCCCTTAAAAATGCCGTCGATCACTTTCCAAAATCCGCCTATGAGAGAAAACCCATCGGGGTTGCGACGGTATCCACCGGAGCTATGGGAGGAATGAGAGCCGCACTCCAAATGCAATTACTCGTTCTTGCCTTAAAGGGAATTCCTTCTCCGGAAATGCTTTTGACGCCCAAGGTAAGCGACAAATTTAAAAAAGGAGAACTCGTAGATACCGACTTTTTGAAAAATATAGATCATTTCTTAGACCACTTGTTTTGGTTGGCCGATAGAATAAGTTAAAAGTGGCATTTCCCACAAACATAAAAGATAAAAATAATGGAAAAATCAGAAAAATTCAATCCGCTGACCGATGAAGAGTCCAGTATTATAGAACAGAAGGGAACGGAGAGACCTTACAGTGGGGAGTACGATGAGCATTTTGACGTTGGAACCTACATTTGTCGAAAATGCAATCTTCCACTTTATGCTTCTGATGACAAATTTCACAGTGGATGTGGTTGGCCGAGTTTTGACGACGAAATTGATGGAAATGTAAAGAGAATTCCCGATCGGGATGGCAGAAGAACCGAAATTATCTGCGCGAATTGTGGAGGGCATTTGGGGCATGTATTTTCCGGAGAAAAATTTACGGAAAAAAATACGAGACATTGTGTCAACTCCCTCTCAATGCGATTTGTAAAAAAAGGTCAAAAACTTCCTGAGACCCTAAAGTAAAAAAAGAAGTGACTCCGGAAGGATTTGAACCCTCAACCCCCAGAGCCGAAATCTGGTGCTCTATCCAGTTGAGCTACGGAGCCATGCCGCAAAAGTAAATCTTTTTTTTCAAAGTGCGAATATTTGATTTAAACTTTATTTTCCATTCATTTTAAATCGATGGAAAGAAATGCAGATTTTACAGAGACGCATTTACCCCGTAAAGATTGAATGCACATTATTACAGCATTTAAAATAAAGCTAATTTCGCACTTTATTTGATGAGACTTTTTATCGATTATGATTGAAAAGAAAAGGCCACTTTCAAAAAAGGGATTGCGCTCATTTTTTCGCATTTTTAATTATATCCGGCCGTACAGCATTCAATTTGTTTTTGGGTTGATACTTCTGGCTTTGGGCAGTTTACTATTTATGATATTCCCGGGAGCTGCCGGGGAGATGGCCAATGCCGCCGCAGGAGAATCCCGTTTTGACTTTGAAGTCAGTGATTACGGACTGATTTTTCTGGTGATTTTGATTTTTCAGGGAGCTTTCTCCTATATCCGGACCGTCTTATTTGCTGTGGTCAGTGAAAAAAGTATGGCCGACGTCAGGAAAGAGTTGTTTTCCAAACTCGTGTCACAGGAAATTCGATTTTTTGAAGAGCGGAGGGTAGGGGAGTTGACCAGTCGCATCACTGCCGATGTAGAGCAATTACAGAGTGCTTTCTCCATCACTCTCGCAGAATTTATCCGACAGATACTCATTTTGATTGTTGGAATTGGCATACTCGCATGGCTTACGCCACGTCTTGCATTGACCATGCTGGCCACTTTGCCGGTGGTGGTTTTAATCGCCATTATTTTTGGAAGATACATCAAAAGGATCTCGAAAAAAAGACAGGATAAAATCGCGGACACCAACACCATAGCTGAAGAGGTCATTCAGTCCGTTCAGATCGTAAAGTCTTTTGCCAACGAAACATTTGAATCTCTGCGGTATAAAAGATCTGTGGACAGTGTGGTAGAAGTGAGTCTTAAATACGCCCGAAATCGCGGATTGTTTTTCGTTTTTATAATTACCGTACTATTTGGGGCCATCTTTTTTATTCTCTGGCGGGGGGCGGTTATGGTAGAACAGGGACAAATGCCATTGGGCGATTTGTTTGCTTTTATCATTTACACCGGTATTATCGGAGCTGCTATTGCCGGTTTGGGGAATCTGTATACCACTCTTGCCGGTGCCGTGGGAGCATCTGAGCGAATTTTGGAAATTATTGATGAAGAGGGAGAGTTCCATTCCGACTTTAAAGGAGAAGGGGAGAAGCTCCATATTCAAGGCAATCTCAGCTTTGATAAAATTGATTTTTTCTATCCCGGAAGAAAAGATGTACCGGTCTTAAACGAGGTATCGTTTGAGGTTAAAAAAGGTGAGAAGATCGCGCTGGTGGGCATGAGTGGATCGGGTAAAAGTACCATTGTCAAACTTTTGCTCCGATTTTACCAGCCCGTTTCCGGTAAAATATTACTGGACAGTCAATCACTCGACCAATACGACCTGCGAAGTTTGCGAAAGACCTTCGCTCTGGTTCCCCAGGAAGTAACTCTGTTTGCTGGAACCATTCGGGAAAATATCGAATACGGTATGCCGGGGGCCACAGAAGAGGAAATCAGGAGTGCGGCCGATCAGGCCAATGCCACTGAATTTATTTTGTCCTTCCCGGAGGGATTTGATACCGTAGTGGGTGACCGAGGAATAAAATTGTCGGGAGGTCAGCGACAGCGAATAGCCATAGCTCGCGCGATTCTTAAGGATCCGCAACTTTTGCTGTTGGATGAAGCCACTTCCTCTCTGGATGCCGATTCCGAGAGGGTCGTACAGGAAGCATTGGACAATTTATTAAAAGGGAGGACCGCCCTGATGATTGCACATCGCCTTTCCACCATAAAAAATGCGGACAAAATTCTCGTCCTGGACAAAGGCCGGATCGTGGAGCAGGGAACCCACGATGAATTGATTCAAACCAATGGTTTGTACCAAAAACTCGCTGCGATGCAATTTGATTTGAACCAATAAGTGCTGTTTTTTTTATAAAATTGTCTATATTTAGGGAAAAAATCACAACCATGAAGCTAAAGCCATCCGATGTAAAAAAAATATTGACTGCGCTCCTGCTCTTTATACTCTTCATTGTTTTGTTTGTAGGTGAGATACCTTATTTGATGAATACTTTTAACTTCTATGTCACACTGGCAATCCTATTTTTGTGTGGTATAGCGGTCGGAGTACTCATCGGTTTTTTGTTGAAAAAATGGGGGGAGGAACTCATCTCTAAGTTTCAGATTTTCGTCTCATCCATTGTTTTGAGCGTGGTTATTGTACCACTTTTAATTTCCTGGTCCAACAGATTGTACACATCGCCCTTAGAGGAAACTTTAACCTTAGTGGAAAGCGATGAGGTCTATGGAATGATTCTCAAAAGTGAGGCACGTAAAGCCGAAGACGGCGTGCCTCCTCCAAGCGGTTATTTGATTACCGTTCAGCGGCAAAGTGGAAAACTGGAGCAGATCCGGGTGGATACCGATATTGCTGAAAACCTGGCTCCCGGTGATCCAATTGATTTGAAGGTAAGAAGGGGAATGTACGGAATTGTTTACGCACCCCCTCAATAGAAATTTATTGTAGATTGAGGATTTTTGATACAAATACATAAACAGGCTATGCGCTCATTTGTCATTGCAGTTGTCCTTCTGACCTCCTCTGTTCAGGCCCATTCACAACTTGGGGTGGGCATGGCTTTTGGAAACGAGTTGTACCAGTCCTTTACCAATGAATTGGCCGGCATGGAAAACAATCCAACCAGTGTTTTATTGAGCCCTCACTTTGGTCCCAAACTCTTCATCGGTAGTCAAACATTCAGTGTATCACTTCACGCAGGGGTCGGTATTTCCACTTTTGCTTTTGACTGGAAAGAATACAAGGGCATGGGGGTGGTGTATTCACCTCTGTTGGTAAGCTTGAATTACGGTGGTCTGAGCGGATTTACTGAAGAACAATCCTCCTGGGGGGCATCGCTATCGGGTGGCTATCTCTTCAGCCTTACCGATATTTACTTTCGAAAGGATGATATAGAAGGAGATGAATTTAGGGTGCACCAATTGCCTACGCTCAGACTGAGTGGTGGTTTTGGAGGAAAAGGAGCGTCCCTATACGGATATATCGGGTATGGATTGGGTAGTGACACCAATGGATATTTTTCTGTGGGGATTGGTCTTGAAGTCAATTTTAGTCAAAGGAAAAATTATCGTTAAAATTTTTCAGGAGGGAAAATCCAGCTTTTAATTTATGCATTGAAAAATCAAATGGACGAATAAAAAATGAATATATTCGCACTTGATTTACTGTACTTAAAAAAATATGCAGCTTAGAGGGTTTCGCACCTTATTGATACACGAGTTTACACTGGAATTCCGACAGCGTTTTTCATTTGCTGCACAGGTCTTGTATGTGGCTGCAGTGGTTTTTATCTTTTACCTCACTTTTTCCGAGCCGGACGGACAGATTTGGAACAGTTTGTTTTGGATGGTGATGTTGTTTTCAGGTATTCAGCTTGGAACGACCTCATTTAACAGAGAATTTGGACATTCACACCTCTTTTATTTTCAGCTGATCGACCCATTGATGCTATTTTTTACTAAAATTATTTCAGTTTGGATGCGCTTGCTAATATTAGGCCTTTCTGCATGGGTCATTATGAGTGTGGTTCTTGGAGATCCGGTCGTGGATAAATGGCTGTTTGGAGCCTCCGTTTTTATTGGTAGTCTTGGATTGGCCGTTATTTTTTCATTTTTGTCAGCCATTTCAATGAGTACCGAAAACAGTGGGCTCCTATTGGCGGTTTTGAGTTTTCCGGTATTATTGCCTGTGTTGTTGTCCGTAATTAGATTGTCATTTATTTCTATGGCACAAGTTTCGGTGGAGTATTTTGATAGTTTTGCAACTTTAATTGCGGTAGTGATGCTGGTTGTTGGTATGGGTATTTTTTTATTTCCAACCCTATGGAAAAATTGAAATTCTTTAGATTTTATGTATCCGTGACCACGTAGATGGAAAAAAGATAATTTTTCAAATATTTTGGGTGAAATTAAGATCCGTAAATGTTTAATAAATGATGATTTTAAAAAAGCATTGGTTTAAAATTCTGGCGGTGGTACTGTTGCTTTACGTCATTTGCTTCGGCCTGTTGGTCCCACTCCGGCCGGGTGTTATGAAGGTAGACACATTCAG
>SKYC01000403.1 GCA_007128085.1 Saprospiraceae bacterium
AAGATAGAGCATCAATCTGGTGTGGAGAATATGTGGTTGGTCGGTTGCTTACAAATTTAAAAGTTTCTAGTGGACCGGTGGTTGTCCCTGAATGCTTGACCACTGGCATGTATGTATTTTTTTGTCGCGGTGCTTCCTCCCTTTAAACCGGTCATTTTCAAAGGCCTCAAAAAAGCGCTGATTTTGTTGGTTTTCGTTTTGATTTTGTTTTTTGAGAAACGTGATTTATACCCTGGGGTTTTTAGCCTTTATTGAAGCACACTGCTGGTACAGAGATGTATTCTGTCTTGGAGCAGTGGGCTTTTCCGGCACTCTGTTATACTGTTTGTCCTACAAGATAAAACGTATTCAAAATAGAAAATATCAATACTCAACCTAGCAAGGCGGATGGAAAGTGGAGGAGCAGTGGGAAAAGTCAACATCAATCGGGCTACCTACGATTTGATTGAGAGCGATCCTGATTTTATTTTTGAATCCCAGGGCCGGGCTGAGGTCAAAGGAAAAGTGGTAATGGAAATGGAAATGTACTTTGTGGGGTTGAACCAAGGTCTATCGTCTGTAGAATTATAGTGACCATGAACAAAAGGATTATAATGAACAATTTTTTTTAAAAAAATCACCAAAAAATGGACAGGCCAGATCTGTTGATATAGCTGAATCTCAATTTTTTTTGTCACTTTTATATGATTTTTTTTTCAAATATATGTTTGTATTAATATGTTTTTTATTAATTTAGCCGCTGTTATTCATTATAAAATTGTCTGTTATGAATCATACGGTCTCGCAGAGATATGTGGCCAGCATAAGAAAACTGAAGGAAGAGGGAAAGATTCGGTCATTTCGACAGTTTGCTCAATCCGTCGATTATCTTCCCCAATCACTGAGCGAAGTGATCAATGGTAGGCGGGATGTCACCATTGATTTGTTGTATAAAACCATCAACCATTACCAGTTGAATCCCACGTACCTCTTCGAGGGAACCGGTGCGATGTTTTGCTGCGAAAAGGACAATGGGTTCAGGGTAGTAACCGTCATGGTGGATCAGCACGGAGAAGAAAATATAGTCCACGTTCCGGTACCTGCACAGGCCGGTTATGCTTCGGGCATGAGTACGCAGGTGATGCAGGAAGAACTGCCCACTTATTCTCTACCGGACTACCAGTATAAGAGCGGTACTTTCCGATCCTTTGATGTGTCTGGAGAAAGTATGGAGCCTTCACTGCTGGAGGGGGACAAAGTGATTTGCAGTTTTATCGAGCCCGGATTCTGGAAGCACTCCATAAAAGACGGACAGGTTTACGTGGTCGTAACAACAGACGATGTGGTAGTCAAAAGACTGTACAATAGAATTATGTCCCACGGAGAAGTAGAAGCCCATTCAGACAATAACTATTTTTTACCCTACAGTATTCCCATCGGTGAAATCAAGGAAATCTGGCATTTGAAAACGAGGATTTCAAAATTCGATCACAGCAGAACCCGACAGTCTGAAGACCGGGAGATGGTCGCCCAATACAAGGAAATCATCGACCGTCAGAACAAATTGCTGCGCGTAATGGAAAACTCCCAAATTCGGGCTTCCGTATAAGGCTTCCCGATTACTTTCAATCTCATTAAATAAGGTGCTACCTGTGGCTTATGTCACCCCTGGTTTTCAATTTTTAAACATCTAATCTCAGATAGACTTAGGGTACAAAATACCTGAAGTCCATTTCCGGATCCAGTTCCAGTAAGCTGTGATAAATCCACTTAATGAGGTTTTCAATATCGTCTTTGTGTGCCATTTCGACCGTTGTGTGCATATAGCGCAGTGGTAGCGACAACAAGATGGAGGGAACACCTCCGTTGGAGTAGGCAAACGCATCGGTATCTGTTCCCGTAGACCTCGAGCTGGCTTCCCTCTGAAAGGGGATTTTATTTTTTTCAGCCACTTTAGAGACCAGTTCAATCATTTTGCTGTGCACAGCTGGAGCATAGGTGACGGTGGGGCCTTTACCGCAGGAGACTTCTCCGTGGATTTTTGGATTTACCAAAGGTGTACTGGTGTCGTGCGTCACATCAGTCACAATGGCCACATGGGGCTTGATGGTCTGCGCGATCATTTCGGCTCCCCTGAGGCCTACCTCTTCCTGAACGGAATTGACCAGGTACAGAGAAAAGGGCAATTCCTTCTTTTTATCTTTCAGCAATTTGGCCACCTGAGCTATGACAAATCCTCCCATTTTATTGTCCAGTCCCCTTCCGGCAAAATACTTTTTGTTTAGTTCTGTGATTTCATCTTCAAAAGTAGCGATGCAACCGACGTGTATGCCCATTTTTTCAACTTCCTCTTTGCTGCTGGCACCCACATCCACAAAGATGTTTTTGAGACTGGCGTGGAGTTTGTCCTCGCTTCCCTTTCTGGTGTGGATGGCCGGCCACCCGAAGACCCCTTTAACGACGCCCTTGGGAGTGTGAATGTTTACCCTTTTAGCAGGGGCGATGGCGTGATCGGATCCCCCATTTCGAATCACCCGCAGGAAACCATCTTCAGAAATGTGGTTGATAAACCATGAAATTTCATCCGCGTGACTTTCGATAGCCACTCTAAACGGTTTTCCGGGATTGATGATTCCGTAACAGGTACCGTAAATATCCAGCTGCAGTTCATCTACATAGGGTTTTACAAAAGAGGCCCACAGTTTTTGCCCCGATTTTTCGGCACCGGTCGGTGCTGCATTGTTGTGGTACTCAAACAAAAACTTCTTGTTTTTTTCATTAAATACATCCATAGATACTCATTTCTTTTTGCTTATGGTTTCCATTGATCCGGATTCGATCTCCAGGTCTTCAGCCTCTCCACTTCTTCGGCGCCGATGTAGTTTTCTCTTAAGGCCACCTCGATCAGGCTGCTGTAATCGGAGAGGGTAAAGAAATTGCAATTGGCATCCTTAAAATTGCGATCGGCCCGGTCGAGTTGATAGGTGAAAACAGCGGCCACGGAAATAACTTCCAGCCCGGCCTCCCGGAGGGCACTTACTGCCTCCAGACTACTGCCACCTGTGCTGATGAGGTCTTCGACCACCAGTACTTTCATCCCCTTTTCAAAGCTGCCTTCGATTCTGGATTGCATTCCGTGAGACTTGGCTTTGGAACGCACGTACACAAAGGGAAGTCCAAGGCGGTCTGCCAACAAAACGCCGTGAGGTATTCCGGCAGTGGCCACTCCTGCCACCAAATTAAATCCCCCTTTTTCAGCGCTTTTTTCTGCCAGGAGCGATTTTATTTCATCTCTAATTTTGACAAAAGACAAAATCTTTCGATTATCGCAGTATATTGGCGACCGGATTCCCGATGCCCAGGTAAAGGGTTCGGAAGTATTGAGTTGAACGGCCTTGGCTTTTAACAATAGATGAGCAACCCGGTGTGCAATGGAATTCATAAAAGATTTTTAAAAACAGCCCAAATGTACAAAATTTATATAAATGAAACCCCATTGGTCCTGTCGAGAACTTCCATGTTGTCGGCCTACTCTTTTTACGCCAAAGAAAGCGTTTTGGTCGTAAAGTAAACGGGGAAAAACAAGCATCTCTTGCAGTACATTGATTTATTGGAAAAAAATAAAAAATACGATTCCGTCATTATCCACAGCGACCAATACGACCGCCTGAAGGAGGATTTCAAGAGTTTGTTTAAAAGGGTACACGCCGCTGGTGGGGTAGTGAAAAATCCGAAAAATGAAGTGCTCTTTATCTTTAGAAAAGGCCACTGGGATCTGCCCAAGGGGAAAATTGAAAAAAATGAGTCCAGATCGGAAGCCGCTTTGAGAGAAGTCGCTGAGGAAACAGGGGTTAAGGACCTGGAATTGAAATCCAAAATATGTAAAACCCGCCATACCTATAAAGAAAAAAAACAGCGATTCCTCAAAATCAATTGGTGGTATTACATGGAGTCTTCAGGCAAGGGCAAAACCAAACCCCAGAAAAGTGAAAGTATTACCAAAGCAGAGTGGTTGGAGCCCGGCCAACTCCTCTCTTCTAATCCAATTATGTACCGAAGCATCAAGGAGGTGTTGAAGAGATATTACGAGCGTTTCCTGAGAAAGTTAAACGCGGAGGTTTAACTTTTTTTTACCATTTCTCCTTTTGAGTTCATTTTTACAATATACTGACACATAATGTCCGCTCGGGCTATTGTCGTGGCGACTTGGGGTATAATATTGCTGAGAACCACTTTACCTTTGCCTTTCAATGAAGCGTTCCACAGACCTTGAGTCTTTTGGTATCCCTCAGGTTATTTACTTGATATCCGCTTCGGTTTTTCACAATTTACGGCCCGAATGTTTCAGTTGATAAAAAATATAGTTCGCACGGCAACTCTTTGTTTGTTTTTTTCAGTGCTTCCCTATTTGCTCCTGGCACAGGGGCATCAACTGTTGTTTGTGGATGCCGGTTCAGGTCAACCGATAGCCGATGTTTTTGTGGAGTGGAGAACAGTCAATCAAAATGGGTTTGCAATTACCGATCCTTCCGGAGCGGTGAAAATTCCCGACTTAAGTGAAAAAGAGCTGTATTTCTTTGCATCACACATTAATTATGTACCCAAGGCCGATACTTTACCTCCGGGAAGCCGGGAGGTTTTTTTAGTGCCGGGTGGTTACGATCTGAAAGAGGTGGTCGTTACCGGCCAGTTTAGCCCGCGTTCAGCAGAGCGATCGGTATATGTGGTCCAAACCATTGGGCAGGAGGAAATAGAATCACATCACGGCAGAGACTTGTCGGATTTGTTCTTTCACCAATTGAATTTCAGACCCTCCAACGATGTGCGTCAGGGGTTGACATCTTTCAGCCTGCAGGGAATTTCCGGCAACAATTTGCTGATTTTATTGGACGGGGTACCCATCAACGGAAGGACCAGTGATGACTTTGATTTCGGGCAGATAGACCCCGGAAATATAGAGCGGATCGAAATTGTAAAGGGCCCGATGTCCGTGCTGTACGGAAGCAATGCGATGGCCGGAGTGGTCAATCTGCTGACGCGTTCCGACCGCGATACCAGCTTCGCTTTGCGGACCTCGCTTCTCGCGGAAACGGTCGATAATAAATTCGGATGGGAAGAGGGAATTCAACAACTTTCACTTCATCCGTCTTTTGGATTTTCCGAAATTCCATTGCAGTTGTCGGCATCCCTCAGTAAAAAGTTTTTTCACGGACATAGGGGAAATACAAACAAGCGGGCTATGCTGTGGAAGCCCAAGGAACAGTGGCATGCGAGTTGGGGGGCAAACTATAGACCGCAAAAGTGGAACATTCGGTTTCGCACCGACTTTATGAATGAGTTGATAAGTGCACCCGGTGAACCCGTGGGAATTGTTAGACCCATCGCACTGGACGATTATTTCCGCACAACACGGTTTATCCATCAGCTCCAGATAAACAGAAGTATTCCCGGATTTGGAAGCGTGGAGAGTTTAATGGCACTCACAGATTACCGCAGAAAAAAAGAACAATGGGCCGTGAACCTGAATGCAGGAACCCGTCAGTTGTCTACTGCTGATGGAGGGCAAGATAAAACCAGCCTGATTGGATTTCAAAATCGATCTGCTGTAAATATATTGGGTGAGAGCGAGTTGAGTATGCAGGTGGGCTACGATTACGAATACCAAAAAATTGAAGGGGGCAGATTGATAGATGAGCAATCCCGGGATTTGCATGAGATCTCTGTTTTTGCAGCCGCGGAGTATCGGATGATGGATGGCCTTAAAATACGGCCGGGATTGCGCCTTACCTACAACAGTCTTCACAGCAGTCCGGTAGTGCCCTCCCTGAACGCCATGTACAGTTTTGACAGTGGATTAGATCTGAGAATGGCTTACGGTAGGGGATACCGTGCACCCTCTATCAGGGAAATGTACTTTGAATTCTTTGATTCCAATCACAAAATAATAGGCAACGAGGACTTGAAGGCCGAGAATGGACATCACTTCACTACCTCATTGTCGGGCAAGGCCTCTATTCTTTCTCAAAGTGACTTTAATTGGTCTGTTCAACTCTTTTACAACAGCATTTCAGACCAGATCACGTACGGTCGCTCTGTTCGTGACCCCCAAATCACCACGCTGATCAATCAAAGCAAATTTAAGTCCTGGGGAGTCGCGCTGGATGGATCTTTTAGTTTCGGCCAATTGGATATTCGGCC
>SKYC01000177.1 GCA_007128085.1 Saprospiraceae bacterium
CTGTATTGCGGGATAAGTTGGGCTTACGGGGCTTTGATTTTCTGGGGGGTGCCTCTTGACTGCAAAGGTGCCTCATCTACGGCGCTTTTTCTCGGGATGACCTCTTGGTTTTGTAACGCCAGATATGCATCCATAAAAAGCCCCAGAGGCTGCGGTCCGTCAAACGATCTGTAGGCGGCATCTTATTGGGCCACCAATAATTATATGCGTTAACGCATTGATTTCCTTTTCATCCCTTTTGTTAATCCTGTCCATCTTTCAATCTTTTAAATCCTGATCAGACAATTTAACTCTCACCCCTCCCTAAAGTTCAACATCCCATCTATCAAGCCCCAGCGTCAGCATCCCGTTTATCGGGAGACTAAAGTTTAAATCTGTATTTTATTGCAATCCAATTTCCCTCCCGCAAATCCATCCACCAACCAGTTGCCGCGCCCCCCGCCAATGAATTGGGGGCACAGCAACTCGTTGGCGGGGGGACGGATTTTTACCACCCACGGCCAAATCTTCACCCCTATCACACACAAAGAATCCGCCGGATCTCCAAGCACCCCGATGAATCCGCTATGCGGAAGGCTCTGCCTTATTCCACGGGGTAAATCCGGATGGGAGAAGGGCGATTTGTTGGATTCTGAGGTAAAGGAAATGAAAATTGCATTTACAGATAACTACGAAAAGTGAAATCCAAACTATATTTGAAAGAAAAAACATGACTGAGAAAGTTTACCAAATACAAATAGTATTAGAAGGGATCAAACCTAAAATATGGAGAAGAATATTAATTGATTCTGATTTATTGTTGGTGGATTTACATAGAATTATTCAAACAACAATGGGATGGACAAATTCACATCTTCATCTGTTCTCAGATGGTGTTGATACTTATTCACCAAGGGAATTTCAAGTTGAATTAGCCAAAGATTCAAGGACGGTGAGATTGGATGAAATATTGAAAATGGAAAACTCTGAGATTTCTTATGAATATGATTTCGGTGATGGATGGGAACACTCCATTATTCTTGAAAAAATATTACCTCCAGATAACCGGATTCAGATACCAAAATGTATAGCAGGTAACCGAAATTGTCCTCCTGAAGATTGTGGCGGAATTTGGGGGTATTCAGATATGCTCGATATTCTTAAACAGCCCGAACATGAAGAATTTGAAAGTTATATTGAATGGTTAGGAGGTGAATTTGATCCCGAATACTTCAACAAGGATGAAATAAATAGAATGTTAATGGAAAAGGATTTTGGCTGTATTTGGCTATAAAGCAGAGATTAAAAAGCCAAGGTTTATGATTGGAGGGGTGGCTTTCCAAATTTTGCTGAAAAAATAAAAAATGTAAATTTGTAAAAAGGCTTGATTATGGTCATACAACTAAAAAATATCAACTGATTGAGTGGATTACTCAAATCCGCGATACCAGGCTTTTGGACAAGCTCATGAAACTGGCCGAAGAAAATGATTGGTGGGATGATATCAGTCAGGCCGATAGAGATGCCATAAATGAAGGTTTACAAGACCTATCTGAGAACAGAGCTTATGACCACTCGGAAGTAAAAAAGCTCTATGAAAAGTATCTTTAAAGTTATATGGTCAAAAAGAGCAGTTACTGATTTTAAATCTATTGTTGTCAAGGCGTTAAAAAGTGTCCAGGGTCAACAAGGTTTATGGGATTTTTAGCTAAAAAAATGATATTAAGGTAGTGGGGCTGGATAATTGTGAAGTTTCAGAAACGCTACAGTTATGAGCAATAAGGAATTTACCGAGGCTTTGAACCAATTCATGATGAAAAAATGTTAGCTTCGTATAAGAAACTATTTGATGTATTGAGTAATAACTAATAACTGACAATGAAAACGTTAACGATAAAGATACCTGAGGAAGTTGAACTTCAGAAAGCCAAAATGATCATAGCAGCATCGTTATTTGAACAAGGGATACTATCATCCGGACAGGCTGCCGAATTAGTTGGAAAAACAAGAAGACAGTTTTTAGAAGAAGTTGGAAAATACGGAGTATCTGTCTTTGGAGAGAATGCGGAAGATCTTAAAAAAATCGGCAATATTGACATTGAGGTGTAATGAAAACTATTATTGCAGATACAAGTTGTCTGATCGTTTACGATAAAATTGGTCAATTGGAAATTCTCCGGCAAACACTTCCAAATTTGATCGTTACTAAGGAAGTAGAAGTAGAATTCGGGGTCTTGCCAGATTGGGTGAGGATCAAAGAGCTTAAAGACCGCGGGGATTATTTTAAATTGTTAAGAAATTTAGGAAAAGGGGAAGCCAGTTCAATTTCATTGGCATTAGAATTAGATAATAGTCTTCTGATAATGGATGAGAAAAAAGGAAGAAAAGTTGCTCAGAAGTTGAGGATAGAAACAATTGGATCACTAGGGGTATTAATGAAAGCTAAAGAAAAAAAGATAATTAAATCGGTTGGTGCGATCTTAAACTTAATCGATGGAACAGACTTCCGACTTTCCCGTGCTATCCGAGAAGAAATATTGAAGGAATCGGGAGAGCTTAAATAAGAATCCCACCATAAAGCTACCCCCCCCTAATACGACTATTAAAAATAAGCCCCAGCGGCAGCGTCCCATCATACCTACGGGAGGCGACACATTCCCTCCCGCAAATCCACCGGGTTGGCAAAACCCGGCCACGCTGTAGCGTGCTAAACTCCTTCTCGCCACCCTCCAAATGACTCCTTTTTTAATTAAAGTAAACTCCCATGTATATTTCACCCCTCACACCCCACAAAAAATCCGCCGGATCTCCAAGCACCCCGAGGAATCCGCTTTGCGGAAGGCTCTGCCTTATTCCACGGGGTAAATCCGGATGGATTTTTAAAACCAGTACTCAAGACATATCCACCACCACATCATCAACAAAGTATGATACCGTCAAAACTCTTATTTTATAATTTTTTCTATATATTTACCCTGCAAGCAGCTGAGGGAAGAAGGGCAATTTGCTTATTTATTTAATTTAGGTATCTTTAAAACCAACCGGAGAAAAGAACAGAAGAGTCCAATAATGTGTTTGATAAAAAAAAATAATAATGGAAATTAAAGAAGAGATCGTTCATATTGTCAATAAGTTGCCCGAGGAAGTCTTGAGTGAGCTTTTGCAATATCTTCGGCAAGTGGAGAAGTCCACCGAAGATAAAGTACTTCTTTCCCAGAAATTAAAGACTATTTTAATTGAAGATCGTGAGTTACTGGAAAAGTTAGCTAAATGATAAACTACCAGGAGGTTCTCGAAATACACCGTATTTTAATAATAAAATTTGGAGGGGCACAAGGTGTAAGAGATACAAGTGGTCTAAAAGCAGATATTGAACGACCTTTTAGTGGTTTTGGCGAAACTGAGTTTTATCCATCTCCCGAAGAAAAGGCAGCTGCCATTTTAGTGTCATGTTAAGCATACTTTAGCCGGCCCAAGTCTTGATCTTTCACCCTTTTTCCGCGTTGAAAAAGTCTTACGTAGCTATTGCTATGCTGCGATTTTCCGCCTTGAAAAAGAATAAAATTCCAGCGACTTAACCGACACAGTGCACTTAAAATGACACTCGAAAGTATTGTCAAAAATCACCCTTTCATAGACGGAAACAAAAGAACAGGCTATGTATTGATGCGTTTGATGCTAATGAAATTTAACAAGGACGTACAAGCAACTCAAAATGAAAAGTATGAATTTATTATCGCCGTAGCATCAGGGCAGTTAGACTTTAACGGAATCGCAATCTGGATAAACCGACGAGTTAAGACCTTATAGGAGCAAAGCCTGAAACAAATTATCACGCTGATTCCCCTCCCGCAAATCCACCGGGTTGGCAAAACCCGGCCACGCTGTAGCGTGCTAAACCCGGTGGAATTCACTTCGTGAAAGGCATCGCCTTATTCTACTGGGTAAACTCCTTCTCGCCACCCTCGGTCAAATCTTCACCACCACCACCCACAACAAGCAATCCGCCGGATCTCCAAGCTACAAAGGTGCCTCATCTACAGCGCTTTTCTTCACGCGGTGCTTCTTGATTTTGCAACGCCAAATTTGCATACACAATAAGCCCCAGTGGCCGCGTCCCGTCAAACCTACGGGAGGCGACAACATTGTAACCTTAAATCTCTGGATTACCCTGTACTATTTAAAATTTCCCAAAATCCTCTGTCTATCTTCATTTTCCTTTTCATTCTTGTGATACAATTGAATGAATGTGATTTTTTGTTCGTCGGGAAAGTGAGCATATATTAATCTCAGGCCTGAATTTACTCCTCTCCCTTTTAACGCTCGGCACGCTATTTTCTTTACCTTGATGATACGCGTTTCTAAACCCAAATTAGCCACGCGAAAGCTAAACGGAGGCCTTTCATCGGGGGTGACTTCCAGCACTTGTTTAAGGACGGCTAAGTCATCCTTAAGCGTTCTGTATTTTTTTAAAAGTCGTTTTAAATCTTTTTTAAATAATAGAATTTCATCAAAGGTCATTGCTCTTCAATTTCATCTCCGTAGTTTCTTACAGAGAAAGGAGCCTCTCTGTAAAAGGCCAATTCATAATTAATTTCTTCTCCTTCCTTTGAAGCCAACCAAGGCATATCCTTGTGCGAATAATTACTTATTGCAGCAGCCGACCAATCGCTCAATTGCTCAATAACCCTGTCAATAACCTCTTTTTCACTTGCCTTGAATTTAGTTAAATCAGCTTTTTCTAAAGGTAAATAGCGGGTTTGTGGATATCCGTGATAGTCGGTTTTTACTCTTTGTAATTGTCCCTTTTCAATCATCTGATAAATGATGGTATCCAGCTTTTGTGGAACAGGGCCAAAAGGCAACTTTCGGTATTTAGCACCAGTTAAATGCTCCTCATACAATTCATAATAATTGAAGTCAGAGAAATAGAGCAACTTGAAAAGCACCGTTTCTCCAACATTTGGCTTTCCTGCACATTTCTCAAGAATATACAACAATACATTTTTAAACTTATTGACCTTCAGGGTAGGTTCAGAATTACGTTCCTCCGCTTTCTTGGCCTTCACTTCAACGCTACCTTTTACCTCCTGGCTTGCTGTAAAATCTTTGGACATAAAATCATCCAATGAGAATCCGAGGACAATTGACAATTTTTGCAGTTCAAGAATATCGACACCTCTGTTTCCCAACTCAATTTGAGCTAGGGACGGCCTTGATAATTTGACCTTTTTTGCCAGTTCCTCCTGGGATATCCCCTTCATTTTACGAAGGTCAGTTATCCTTTGACCAATTTGCTTTTTTACCAATTGTACGTTCATGTCAATTTTATATTTGTATTGTAAACGCCCCATAAATAGTAAATGTTTCAAAACAAAACAATAAAAAGATTTAAATTAAAACAATTTGTTTGTTAAAGGGAAAATATTATGAATATTTCTATATTATTATTCAATCAAATTTGACTTCCCGCAAATCCATTTCCAACTCTTTGTCGGGTTGTTGGTTGGAGTGGAGAATTGGAGGATTCTTACATTCCAATGGATAAAATGGTATCAAAATTCTTTATTCCAGGGTGGCAAACAGCCATGGACATCAAAATAATGCTGCATAATGACACCTTCTACAAAGCCCGGTAGATCTCGATGGTGCTTATCAAAGGTTACAAACCAATAAATATCAAGGGCATCGATCCCTTCATCTTGTATTTTCTGCTCAAAAAATGCCTGATTTTCCATTCCTCCGCGATTGCTGTTCAAGGAAGTTTTTAGCAGATGGTTGTTAAAATCACCGTCTTGCAGAAGGGTACCGGACTTTCCAATAAAAACCAATTCTACCCGGCCCCTGGCAAGCTGAAAAATGTAATACACTCCCGGGAGATTGGGCACCTTCTTACTTTGTTTTGCCATCGAATCTCCTTTTTGAAAAAAGAAATGGCCCTGGTTTTTGTACTTGGTTAATTCATCAAACATAGCGTAGATTTTTTTTTGAATAGTTAATTATTGACAATGTACTTTGGCGAATGTTCAAAACCAAAACTCTTCTACAATGGGGTGGGGAAGGCTGCGGTGGAATTTTCTATTATCCTGGTCATTTCTTCTTTATTCCTTTTCTGTAAAAATTTTTAGCTAATTCTCGTCGCACCTTTCTCGGACCTTCCTGCTGAACTATTCGAATTTTTCGAATAGTTCGA
>SKYC01000101.1 GCA_007128085.1 Saprospiraceae bacterium
GTGTATACCCCAAAAGGGTATCAAGGGTTCGAATCCCTTACTCTCCGCAAAATATTAAAATTGAGTTAACCTTAAAGGTTTTACCTTTGGGGCGAAGCAAATTTAAACTTTTAACTAAATCAGCGAAAATCAAAAGATTATGAATCGAAGATTATTGAAAAGTTCTACCCTGATGATCCTGGGTGTTTTATTTTTGGCTGCAACGCCTGTGCTGGCGCAGGAAGCTACTGAAGCTGCAGAGACAGGTGTTTTTCAAGTCATTAAAGAGCAGTTCATCCAGGGGGACTGGAGGTTTATGAGCTTGGTACTCGTTTGTCTGATCATTGGTCTGGCATTCTGTATTGAGCGCATCATAACACTCAATATAGCCACGGTAAACACGGACAAACTGGTTCGACGAATTGAGGAAAAAGTTCGGGAAGGTGACATCGAAGGTGCAAAAGAAATTTGCAAAGCAACCCCCGGTCCGACTGCCAGTATTTTGTACGAAGGGCTGAACAATCACGACAAAGGTATCGACGGTGTGGAAAAAGCCATTGTATCCTATGGAAGTGTACAGATGGGCTTGCTGGAAAAAGGGTTGGTGTGGATCTCGCTTTTTATTGCCATCGCCCCAATGCTTGGGTTTATGGGAACGGTAATTGGTATGATCTATGCCTTTGACAGAATTGAAGCTGCCGGAGATTTATCTCCATCGATTGTGGCAGGCGGTATTAAGGTAGCCCTTCTCACCACCGTATTTGGTTTGATCGTCGCGATTATCCTTCAAATTTTTTACAATTACATCGTATCTAAAATTGATGGAATCGTAAATCGAATGGAGGATGCTACCGTTGCTTTCGTGGATGTAATGGTTAGAACCCAAAAGTGATTTAGTTGACGGTTATTACTAATTCAATTCAAACCTGTATTCATGTCTAAATTATACAACATATTAATCAAACACGGACAGTTGTTCGCCATCGTGTTGTCTGCACTGATAGTCGGGGTATTTTTCCTGATCATTACTGCAGGGTCTGCCGAGTTTGAAGCTCTGCCCGATGAAGAACAGTACAAATCCACCATATTTGACTTTGGTTTGTATTCTGCCTTTTACCTCGTTATAATTAATGCCTTAATCGCATTGGCTTTTGGCATCTGGTTTTTAATACGTGAGCCCAAACGATCCATAAAAATGATCATCGGCCTGGTCGTTCTTTTTGTCTTTGGACTCATTCTTTATTCAACAGCCGAATCCGGTCTGGACGATGGACCTATAGCGAGTACGCTTGAGAATTTTGATATTTCCGATGAAGTCAGCCGATTGGTATCGGCGGGTCTGACGACCACGATTACGCTGATCGCACTCGCTGCACTTTCGATTGTGGTGGCAGAGATAATCAACTTATTTAAAAATTAATAACTTTTTTCATGGCCAGAAAGTCAGCTAGAGATCGGATGAGTAATGAAATCAATGCGGGAGCAATGGCCGATATTGCTTTTCTACTATTGATATTCTTCCTGGTGACTACCACCATTGTCGAAGACAGAGGTATATTGGTCCGCCTGCCGCCTTGGGCAGAAGATGAAGAAATAGAACAAATTGCCGATCGGAATGTGTTGTCTATATTGGTCAATGCACAAAACCAACTCCTGGTCAGAGGCGAACGTGAAGATATTTCGAACTTGAGAGAGCGCTCCAAGGAGTTTATCATGAATCCCATGAACCTCAGCAATATGCCTGCATCCCCGAGAGATGCCATTATTTCTTTGAGGAACGACCGGGGAACGAGCTACGAAACATATCTCGAAGTTTACAACGAGATAATGGGTGCATATAATGAATTGAGAGATGAACTGGCCGAATCCATGTTTGGAGAGAAGTACGAAGACCTGAACATTGACCAGCGAAGGGAAATCAGGAGCGAAATTCCCATGATCATCTCAGAAGCCGAACCGACGGAATTTGGTGAAGAAAGATAACCTAATTGTTGTTCGTTAATGTAAATCCAGATAAGATAACAATTTATGTCCAGATTTAGAAAAAAAAGAGGAAAAGCGTCACCGGCCATTCAAACGGCCTCCCTGCCGGATATCATTTTTATGTTGCTGTTCTTTTTTATGGTGGTAACCGTTCTGAGAGATGCAGATATCATCGTTCAGGTGACCACTCCCGAAGCTACTGAATTGACAAGTCTGGAGAGAAAATCACTGGTCAACTATATTTACATTGGTGTACCTTATGAAAGGTACCAACACATTTACGGTTCATCCCCGAGAATTCAGATGGGAGACGCCATCAGAGGCCTCAATGACATCGCGCTTTTCATTGGCGAACACCGACTCAGAGTGCCGGAAAATCAAATACCGGCCATAACCACCTCCCTGCGGGTGGATGGCGATGTAACTATGGGGATCGTTTCAGATGTAAAAATTGAACTGCGAAAAGCCGAACAATACAAGGTCAACTACTCAGCGCGGCCACGCATTGAGTAATGTTTTTTTATCTTCAGAACAAAATGAGAATTTTAACAATCCTATTATTTCTACCTTCTGTCAAGTGTAGGACTTGGATAAGTGGAACAGTTATAAATACCTCAAATTTCGTATTCAAAAAAGACAATATTAAAGTCTGCTAGCCAAATGGTTTGCGCATGAGACATAGAAGGTATAATCGAGCCAAGAGTGATTTGATTGAATTGTTTAAAGACCACAGTGTAGTAGTTGAATTGATTAAAGATTACGACAGAACTCAATCATTCGACCCCATTTTAGAACAAATTATGGCATTGAAATAGAAGAACAGCAGCTCAAAACTGCACCCTGACTCCCCTTTAAGAGAGCAAGCATGGGCTGAAAACAATTTAAGCACATATATGAGTTAAATTGCCTTGACACTAGTAGTACCTGGGATTTTTATTGCCGAAAACCTTGCCCCATCTCAATTTGTTAAAAGAGTTTCCATTATCTGTCATGTGCCTAATTTGATAACTTTTAGTATATCAAGTCTTCAGTAAATGTTTAGCTGGAGTAATTATTGGGATAAATTTCCGGTAGCTTCGAGAGCCTCAGCCACCGGAATTTCGTTGCCAGACTCAACTATCCGTCCGCTCTTGAGGCCACTTCAAAAATTTATCATGCAGTCACAAAACAGATCACCATTCCGGGCAATAGGATAAGTCACGGATATACCTCCTTTACAGGAGATTATTTAATATTCTTCTTTATCGCAGGCTATTCATTGATTTTACCAGTTTATCGTCTTTCCGAATAAAGTGGAAGGCCATTGCGGTAAATACAATGGCCAGTAAAACAGCAATAAAAGCCGCCCCGTGACTCACCACCGTTTCTCCACCACCTTTTTCTTCGAGGTAGAGTATCTTAGAAAAGGCAATGACTATCCATGCCAGACCCAATACTGAAGTTACCAAACAAAACTTTTTCTGAACGTTGCGGTTTTTAAACAGAAAAACATTCACCACACTCAACAAGACGGCCAATACAGCTACCAACAACAACCAGACGTATTCATCGACCTGAAAAATCCCATCCGCCATGATGGTACCAAAAGTCTCCTCGGCCGTGGCTACGGGTAAAAAGAACACAGCAAAATACCCCATTCCGGCGATCAATAAAAATATAGATTGAATCCTTTGTATCATATTAGTGTTATTTTTGCAACCCAAAATTACGTCCTTTCTACAGTTTTATGAACAGATGATGCAAAAACTTTCAGGTCTGAGTTACTGGGAACAAAGTTTGTTCCCCGAGAAATGCGATGTGTGTATCGTTGGTGGTGGTTTTACGGGTTTGTGGACAGCCTTTCATTTGTCCCGGATGCAGCCCTCCTTAAAAATAGTCATTTTGGAGGCGCATCAGCTGGCGCGGTCTGCAAGTACACGAAACGCCGGTTTTATGTGCTACGGCAGTCCTTCGGAAATCCTGGAAGACATAGAAACTATGGGTCAGAAAAAGGCAGTCAAACTGGTTCGAGACCGTATGAACGGACTGGAAATGATCCAAAATCTTATTTCCGCTGAAGAAATTGATATGAGGCCCTGTTCCCGATATGAGTATTTCCCAAAACAACTGAGCGCCCTGAAAGATAAAACTTTTAACGCGCTGGATGAACTCAATGCACTCCTCCAAAATGAACAGTGTCCGCGGCCTTTTCAACCCACTTCAAAATCCATGGGATCGGGAATGAATGACTCCAATCCTTTAAAAATGCGGGCAGATATAACCATCAACGGTGAGGGGCAATTGAATCCGGCCAAACTGGTACACCGTTTAAACCGCCATATTGACCAGGCAGGGGTCACCCGGATAGAAAGCATTTTCGTGAAAGAATTGAAGGAGGAAGAGAATTGGATTCAAGTATATACAGACCCCGCACTCCCCTTCAAAGCAAAAAAAATCCTGATTGCCACCAATGGGCTTTACGATCGGTTATTCCCCAAAAGCGAAAAAGTAAAACCCGCAAAAAATACAGTACTCATGCTTCAGCCAGACCAGCAAATCGAGATTGAAGGCAATTTTCATTGCGACAGGGGATATGTTTATTTTCGACAAGTGGATAACTCCCTCTTGATTGGAGGCGGCAGACATTGGGTCACTGATGAGGAGTATTCTTCTGAACTCAATCCCCTGCCGGAAACGGAAAGAAGATTGTTGGAGTTTGCTCGATCCGAAATATTTTCCGACTCTGTGAAATTGAAAAAAACAATCTCCTGGGCAGGAACGCTGGGAGTCGGAAAAGAAAAATCCCCCGTTTTGCAGTGGGAGTCGGATCGCATTTTATCTGCAGTCCGATTAAGTGGCATGGGAGTTGCACTCAGTCCTATACTGGCGCAGCGCGCTGCGGCAGAACTGATAAATAATTTGTAGAACCCGGCAATCCCTGACGCATATGAGCGTTTGGCATGGTATGGAATGCGGGACTCCAACAACATTTTCGAGGTGGAAGTGGCCCGAAACCAAAGTTCAACCGATCAGTACTTTTTATGGAGTTTTCAAACCGTAGATAATTAAGTCAGGAAGTCATAAAACCAAAGTATGTAAAACACATTGATGAAACAGTACGCAAGTGCGGTATACCGTGAAAAACAAATGAGTTTCACTTTGCCAATTTGCATTCGCAGCCATAGGTGTAGTACTCATTAAAAAAGACAAAATTGATTCTAAGGGCATTATTTATTCTGGCAGGACTTTCTATCTTCCTCACTGTGGACGTTGTCTCCCAGTCCGGGCAACCGGACCGTCAACAGCGGACAGATACCAAAGAATCGAAGTCCCCTATCCGGTGGATAGATGCCCGGGATGTCAGAGTATTGACGGAGTCGGGAGATCGCATTCACTATCTTTCCGGCAATGTAGAGCTGAGGCAAGACACCATGAATTTCTTCGCAGACAGTGCTGTTTTGCGCCAAAATTTACTCTATGCAACGGGAGATGTAATCATTACACGAGGAGATACACTCGCTATTTTTGGAGACACTTTAAATTACGATGGAAATACCCGCTATGGATATCTGACGGGGGAATGTTTTATAGAACAAAACGAGAGCATTCTATACTCGAATTTTTTGGAGTACGACGCTCACACCAATATGGCCTATTACAACAGGGGGGCTGTTCTTACGGATGGGGAGTACCAACTCTTCAGCAAACGGGGTCGGTACAACATTCAGACCGACCGCATCTTTTTTCGCGATAGCGTAGAGATCATTGGAGATGACTTTCTACTCCGATCGGATTCACTGAATTACGACCTGAATTTGTCGAGGGCTTATTTTATTGCCCCTACCCTGATCAAAGATGGTGATGCCACCATTTACGCAGAACGGGGGTATTATGACCTGGCAACAGGGGACGCTTTTTTTTATCAAAATCCCCAGTACAAAACGGAGGATGAATTTACGCGGGCAGACTCCATGACCTTTACGGCCAGTACCAATACTTTGCATTTGAAGAACAATGTGTTTTACCAAAAAGACTCCACCTTTATCAACGCACATTCCCTGGTCTACGACCTGGACAAGGAATTGGTCACCATTACAGACAATGCAAAAGTCCGCGAGGGAAAGAGAATCATACAGTCAGACACCATTCTCTACGATATAAAACTGGGGCAATTTCAAACGCAGGGCCGATCAAAAGTCTCGGAAGAAAAATTCGAA
>SKYC01000321.1 GCA_007128085.1 Saprospiraceae bacterium
CGGGATTCTATTATTTTTGATACAAAAAAAGTAGAAAAATCGACGATGATGAATGAATATGTTCAAGGAGAAGAAATCAAGAAGATAGAGGAAAAAATTTACGCTGAGAGTCAGTGGGTGGAGGAGCTGAAGCGATCTGCGGCGGAAGTTTTGGTGGGTCAGCACGATATGGTAGAAAGGCTACTCATAGGCTTGCTCACCGGAGGTCATATTCTGCTGGAGGGTTTGCCCGGTCTGGCAAAGACCCTGGCGATCAAAACCCTTTCTTCTGCAGTGGGCGGGAAGTTCCAAAGGATACAATTCACTCCTGACCTGCTGCCCGCCGACGTAATAGGTACCATGATTTACAATCCCGATAAAAAGGATTTTGAAGTAAAAAAAGGGCCCATTTTTGCCAACTTTATTCTCGCAGATGAGATCAACAGATCGCCCGCCAAAGTTCAGAGTGCTCTGTTGGAGGCCATGCAGGAAAGACAGGTAACCATCGGCCCCCATACTTTTAAACTGGACGATCCATTTCTCGTTTTGGCAACCCAAAACCCCATAGATCAGGAGGGGACTTATCCCCTGCCCGAAGCTCAGATGGATCGGTTTATGCTCAAGGTATTGATTGCCTATCCCGGCCGGGACGAAGAGCTCGAAATTATGAGAAGGAACCTGAAGGGAGATTCAATGAGCCAACAAGTGGAGCGGGTCACCGATCCCGTGAAGATTCTGGAGGGCAGAAAACTGGTTGAACAGGTCTATATGGATGAAAAGGTAGAAAAGTACATTGTAGACCTTGTTTTTGCCACTCGATTCCCACAAAGGCATCCTCAATTGTCAAAATTGCGATCGTTGATCCAATATGGGAGTTCCCCCAGAGCCACTATTTCTCTTGGAAAAGCGGCAAAAGCACTTGCCTTTATTCACAGGAGGGGATTTGTCATTCCCGACGATGTTCGCAATATCGCCCGGGATGTTTTAAGACATCGCATTGCCCTTACTTATGAAGCGGAAGCTGAAGGCATAAAAGTTGAATCTATCATTGACGAAATCCTGAAAGAACTGGAAGTTTTATAGTTGGAAAATGGCATGAGATGATGAGAGTTTTGACGGCATTACTGATTGGTTTATTTGCGCTCACGGGAAATACCGATGCCCGTGAAATGCCATTGTCGGGTAAGTACTGCGGGTACCTGGAGGATATTTATCCCGTCCATTTTCATTTTTACAAAAACGAATTTGATGGCATCAGTGGTTTTGCTTATTTTCCATTGACCGGTGACAGCACCTGGATTGAAGTCGATGCGATAGAAGAAGGTCTCATGCTGACCGAATTTGACGAAAGGTCCAATCTGGTCGGCTATTACCTGTTGGAGAAAACCGGTGGAAACTGGGACGGAAGTTGGCGAAATGCCGATGGATCCATAGGCATGAGGATTTTTATCGAATCGTGTAAAGATGGAGAACCGATTGAAAGTCTTTACAGGGCTTCGGACAACAAGTGGTTAGAAACCTATGAAGTAGAGGGTTGGCCCGGCAAAGGGCAGCTCTTGTTGTTTCGACAATCGGGCTGGTCAATCAGTGCCGTGTTGACTGAGGAAAAAAACAGTAGAAAGAAAATTTTTTTACGTGGGGATTGTCTCGATCCCGGATGTCTCAACATCGGTCTTTTAAGTCAATCGACCGAGAGTGACCTCTTTGTGGAAGTGGATCGGACTCCCAATCGACCGAGCCTCACGGTCTTCAGTTCTCCCGGGGAAGATATATACCGGATGGAGAAAAAGGGCAGCTGGAAGGCCGAGGTAATTTACAGTTTTAATAAACACTTTGTCTTCGATGCAGTAATTCCCGATTTTGGGCCATTGTTTTTAAATTCAGTGGAGGAGCAATCGGCGCGTTGGTTGGCAGAGTCTGTGCTGAAATTTGACCGAGATCGCGATCAACTTCAAAGGAGGTTTGGAGAGAAATTTGCTCAAAGAAATTACATCTGGTTAGAAGTGGTCGAGCTGTCTGACCACTTGATCAGTGGATATCTGGAATGGATTTCAAACGATGGCAGTGAAGCCATGAAGGGCTTTGTATTTGACAGAGAAAAAAATCAGTTTTTTTTGGAAGAGGACTTAAAGTACCTCGGTATCCTTCCAGTGGATGCTGAGAAAAGTAAAGGAGATCACACAAAACCTGAGGGAGTTTTGATTCCCGTTTCCGGAGGGTATCAATACGTTTCCCCTCTCGATGCCATAAGTGGTAGGGATTATCGTTTTATACTGCCAAAAAAAGAAAGTAAACGCATACCCCGGGCCTACAGGAGTTGGTTTAAATAAATGCATCCAATGTCGCACAGCAAGGAAAAAGAACTGTTGAAAAAAGTCAGGCGTCTCGAAATTAAAGCGAGACGAATGAGCGAACAGCAGCTCATAGGCGATTACAAAAGCGCATTTAAAGGGAGTGGATTGTCGTTTGCCGAAGTGCGCCCATACCAATACGGAGATGAGGTGCGCAATATTGACTGGAAGGTTACTGCCCGTGCCGGTCAGCCTTACGTTAAAATGTTTGAGGAAGAGCGGGAGTCCTCGGTTTTAATCATCCTGGACAACAGCGCATCGATGTTTTACGGAAGCCAAAACTCTTCAAAGAGGGAACTGGCAGTAGAAATTGCAGCGGTTTTGGCTTACTCCGCTATCAGCAGCAATGACCGGGTGGGATTGCTCTTATTTGATACCGAAGACAAGGTTTTTATCCCCCCGAAAAAAGGTAGGAATCACTTACTCAATATCTTGTCGCAATTGGTAAGAAACGAAGAGGTCAAAGGGGGTGAAACAAAGTTGGGATCGGTTTTTCGGTATTTAATGGAAACCCAATCCACTTTTAATAATTGCTTTCTGATTTCCGACTTTCAGTCGGCCGATTTTTCCACCGAAATTAAACCAGTGGCCTTGAAATTCGACCTGGTGGGCTTGTGGATAGAAGACCCATCCGAAGTGGATTTTCCATTGAAGGGATGGATAGAAATGAGAGATATGGAGTCCGGAAAATCCACCGTTTTTTACAATGAATCCTCATCCGGTGCGGTTAAACAGCGCCGGGATTTTCAACTGAATCATTGGAGGACATGCAAAAGGCTGTTCAGAAGTGCCGGCGCCGACTTGTTGAAACTTCAGGTGGGAAAAGCCTATATTCCTCCGATTTTAAAATTCTTTAAAAGCAGAAAATAAACCGATGGGACGTATCAAACGTATATTGGGAATCTTTTACCTTTTAATTTTTACCCTCTTTTCGGCTGAAGGGCAAGAGGTGGTGATGTTTCAGACCGATAGGGAAGCGGTCGTGCTCGGGGAATCCTTTGAAGTCAGGTATTGGCTGCCCTTTTTCAATGAGGGACAAGGAGATGTAGAATGGCAATGGGAGGAAGTGAAGAAGAGAGAGAATATTGAAGTGCTTGGAGCGGATGACTACAGGACCGATAGTACATTTGAGATCAGCCTGCAATTGGCGGTATTTGATACCGGCCAGGTGTTTGTAACGACTATAACGGCCGTGTATCGCCTCGGGAACCAGGAGTTGTTAGCGAAAAGTGATTCCATGGAAATGAATGTTTTAATTCCGGAGGGTTACATTCCCGAATTGCTTCCGATAGAAACCATAATTACAGAGCCGGAACCATTGGATTGGTGGATTTTTTCGGCGGTAGTTCTGGCAGTGGTACTCGCTTTGTTGTTGATGTGGATTTTTAGCAGAAAAAAGAAGAGGCAAAGGTTGGACTCCCTTGAGTTCGAACAGCCGAAAGACCCCAATGAAGTGGCTTTGGCCGAGCTAAGAGAACTCTCCGAAAGTGATTTTCTCTACTCGGGACAAGTAGAGGCTTATTACACCCGCCTGAGTTATATCTGGAGAAAGTGGATTGAAAACCGATTTGGAATCAAAGCCCTTGAGATGACGGAGTCTGAACTGTCTCGGGAACTCGGCAAACTGGAACTGGAAACCGGTGAAGTCGAGGCGTTCGGTAAAGTTTTGAAGACCATGGGTTATATAAAATACGCCAGGGCTAAAGCGGATCCTGAATTCCATCGGACTTCTTTTTCGGGCATAAAAGCCTGGGTTGAAAAGACTCAGGAACAAGACAATGCACCCGACCCGGAAGATGCGGATGCGGAAATTACAGACCGCTCGGACGGAAGTGAGCGTTGAAAAATGTGGATTTTATGTGGGTGCCTGCAAGACTGTGGTGAGAAAAATTTTAATTAGAAGGTAAAAGTTTATGAGAGAATTGAGTCAGCTGTCTTTTGAACATCCGATATTCCTGCTCCTGATCGTTCCCTGGGGGATATGGATGTATTGGAGGTGGATGCGATCCGGCGATTCAAACACTTCCGGAAATGTGCTGATTTCTCTGCATTCTGAACTACTTTCAAAACCGGCAAACTTATTCAGCAGACTGTTCAGCAAGCGATATGTATTGCTGGACGGGGCGGTATTTTTTCTGATTTTGGCCCTGGCCAATCCGGGTACTTACGAAGAAGAAGTTCTGCTTGAAGGGGAGGGGACAGACATTGTAATTGCCCTCGACTTGTCCAGTTCCATGTTGGCCAAAGACTTTGAACCGGATCGGTTGGAAGCTTCAAAAAAGCTCATGATCGAATTTATAGAGAACCGTCCGTTGGATCGGTTTGCAGTAGTGGCATTCGCGGGTGAGAGCATCACGCAGAGTCCTCTGACACAAGATCAAATCCATTTGAGGAAGCGAATAGAAGAAATGGAGTGCGGTATGATTGATGATGGCACTGCCATTGGCATGGGATTGGCGACCTCTCTGACGCGTTTGAGAGATACAGACCCGGGTACCGGAATGGTGATACTGCTTACCGATGGAGTCAACAATACCGGATATATAGAACCCATGACGGCTGCCCGAATGGCGAGGGAAATGGGAGTAAAGGTTTATACCATCGGTGTGGGTAGCCGCGGTTTGGCCCGCGCACCTGTCAGCAGGAACCGGGATGGATCATTGGTTTTTGGCAATGTAAGGGTTGAAATTGACGAGCAGTTGTTAAGAGAAATTTCCGATATGACCGGAGGTCTTTACTTCAGGGCAGATGACGAGAGGGCCCTGGAGGAAATTTATGACATCATAGATGAAATGGAAAAGACAGAAACCATTGTTGAAGCGGTATTGCACTTCAGTTCTTTTTACAGATATCCGGCAATGGCCGCTATGTCGCTTATGTTTTTGTACTTTTTACCACAGTTAATCCTCCGAAAGTTTCCGTAGTCCCGGACGTAAAAACTGGTTTCTACAGATCCGGCTGGGCAGAGACCTTCTGCTCAAAAGCCTGTAGCGGTCCGTCGCTGTTGGAAATTAAAATCAGTTGACTACCATCTGCGCGTGAGAGTTTTCTGATTTTCCGCGCCTCATGAGAAGCCCAAAGTCCGTGTTCCCGATTTTCCATAAAGGTGTAAGAACCCTCTTCATTTCCGAGAAACAAAACGCCTTTAGAGGCATCGTATGGCCCCGACTCCACCTCTGCCCATTTGTAATTTCCCACGAGCAGAATGTCCTTGATTCCATCACCGTTAAAATCATCGACCATAATATCCATGACTTTGGAAATTTGGCCTTCATTGGGCAGGGTCTCTGCGACGTATTTTCCATTGCGCAGGTAAAAAATCGAGCTTTCTAAGTGATAAGCTTCCAGCCTTTTTGCTCCCTCGATTTCTTCCGGGCTGAAAATATCGTAAAGGGTGGCGTTTGAGTATTTTTGAAATCTCGGAAACTTTCTGCGCAGATTCGGCAATTGAGCGAGTAACAAATCCCTGCCGGGATAGGGATAGATTTCTCCATCGTAATAATAACAGAGAATGGGATCTATCATACCGTTGTTGTCAAAATCATCGGCAAAAATCATAAGCGGTTCTTCAGGAGAGGCCGTAAAACGGGCATTGATGCCGAGATTTCCCGCGATAATTTCTTTATTTCCATCTCCATTGAGGTCTTCTATGTGAAGAGTGGTCCACCATCCATTGCTGTTTTCCAATCCGTAATCGGCCGTCTGGTCAGTGAATTTTCCATCCTCATACGCGTAGATTTTTATGGGCATCCACTCCCCGGTAACAATCAATTCTTCCACCCCATTTCCATTGAG
>SKYC01000366.1 GCA_007128085.1 Saprospiraceae bacterium
AACGGTGACGGAAACCTCGATTTAATCATCAACAACATCAATGAAAAAGCCTTCATTAAGAAAAACCTGGGGTCGGACAACAACTACTTGCAAATCACTTTGAAGGGACCCGAAAAAAACACCCGCGGAATCGGAACCAAAGCCTGGGCGACCACCGGAAATCTAACACAATATCTCGAACTCAACGGCAACAGGGGGTTCCTCTCCACATCACAGCACATGTTTCACTTTGGGTTAGGTGATAACGATTCGGTCGATGAGTTATTGATTGTCTGGCCGGACAACACTTACCAGACACTGAAAAATATCCAGGCCAATCAGAGGATACAGGTTGAATACAAGCCCCAGGGAAATTACAGCTATCCCTCCACAGAATCAAAAGAACTTCTTTTTTCCGACGGCAGTGGTCAAAGGGGTCTTGATTTTCTACATATAGAAAATGAGTTTGAAGATTTTAACCGGGAGAGATTGATACCACACAGACTTTCCAGATTTGGCCCCGGCTTGGCCATTGCCGATATCAATGGAAACGGTCTGGACGACATTTATGTAGGTGGCGCAGCTGGTCAAAGCGGTGTACTGTTCGTTCAACAAACCGGAAACACTTTTGTGCGTATGACTCCGGAGGCTTTTGTCCAAGACAGTGCCAAAGAGGATGTTGCGGCTCACTTCTTCGACTCCAATGGCAATGGATTTATGGATTTACTGGTACTCAGCGGTGGCTACAACCACCGGATCAACCATCCGCTATACAACGACAGACTGTATATCAACGACGGAGAGGGCAATTTTACCCAAGAGGCAAAATTCCCAAAAGTACCCACCAATTCAGGTGCTTTACTGGTTCACGATTTTGAAGGAAAGGGCGATGAATTGATTTTTGTTGGAGGACGAGCTCTGCCATTGAATTATCCAACGCCTCCTGTCAGTTATATCCTAAAAAATCAGGAGGGAAAGTTTCAAAATTTGACCAAAGAAATTTTACCGGAGTTTGAAAGATTGGGCATGATAACGGCGATTGAAGCCGCAGATTTAAACGGCAACGGCGTCGATGAATTGATCGTAACCGGTGAATGGATGCCCATTATGGTTTTTTCCTATGAAAATGGAACCTTCGTTGATCGAACTGCTGAATTCGGGCTTGAACACACCAACGGATGGTGGAACAGCCTCCATCTAGAAGATTTAAATGGAGACGGAAAAAAAGAAATCATAGGTGGAAACCTTGGCCTCAACGCCCGTTTTACAGCTTCACAGGAAGAACCCCTCTTGATCATAGCAGATGATTTCGACAGAAACGGCATGATTGATCCCATTATGTGTTATTATCACGAAGGAGAAATCTATCCCTACCCCGGAAGAAATTTATTGCTCGAGCAACTCCCGGGTCTTAGGAGTAAATTTCCGAGATTCCGCGACTATTCAGATGCGACCATTTACGAAGTATTGGAAACGGAGCAAATTGAAAATGCATTAACCTTAAAGACGTACACCATGGAAAGTACCGTTTTTTACTTGAAAGATGGAAAATATAAAGGCAGAGCACTTCCCCATGAAGCCCAGGTTTCCAAGGTGTTCGATATTCTTGTAGACGACTTCAATAAGGACGGTATAAAAGACATCTTACTGGTGGGCAATTTTTACTATGCAGAGCTGGAGTCGGGACCCTACAACGCCAGTAAAGGAGTATTATTCATGGGAAATAATGATGGTTGGTTCGATTTTAAAGAAAACCGACACCACGGACTCTGGGCCACTTACGAAGCCAGAAAAATAAGGAAAATTAGATTGGGTGATCATTCTGAACATCTCATTATTGCCAATAGCGACGGCCCTTTGCAATCCTTTGCATTGACCCCAACGGAAAAAATTGATTTTTAATCTAACTTAATAGGTCGCCCGGCCGTGAATGGAGTTGCCAAAAAATACCGCATTGGCTAAAATATGGGCGGTTCCGTACCAATACCCTCTGAAAAAAGTTCCGTCAGAAAGGTGTATCACCCGCCCCCTTCCAAGAGAACCTACTGCAATGGAAGGTGCATTTTTTAAGGGCTCCAGATGCCTCTTGTGAAGGTATCCGCTCGCCAACGGATCGTCGGTATACCTCAATGGCGCTGCCAGATGATTGGCCGGAGAACTGATGGTCCACCTCTTTCTTTTAAATACGAAAAACTCCTCATTCTCGTAACCGAAAAACAAGGGATGCGTCAGGTCGGCTCTGGCCCGAAGTATTGAACCACCCACTGAAAGTGCACCATAAGCGGCAGCGATCTCGCTGTAAGACCTTACCGTATCCGGCCGGGATTCCAACCCACTGTGTTCCACCCTTGACAAATTATTGCGCGAAGCCCAACGAGAAGCACTTCCCTCCACTATTAAAGTATTTCCATCCCGCAAAAAGTTGTTCAATTCTCCTCCAAACGAACTCCCACCCGGAAAGTCCCGCAAAGAGGGGATAATCACTACATTGTAGTCCGAGAGCCTGATACCGCCCAACCTCCCTGTACGCACTCTGGTGACGGGTATGCCCAAATGGCGATCGAAGTAATACCAAATTTCTCCTGCTTTATTGGAATTCACTCCTTCTCCGGTCACCATCAATATTTTTGGTTGATCAACCATCCTGAAACTCGGACTTCCCAAATCGATGCCGGAAAGAGACAATCCGCTTTCAACGGCATGTATCCTCAAACCTACCCTGGACGACAAATCGGTCAATATCCGATGGAGCTCGCCACCATCAACCGACTGAATTCCCGGTAGTATCAATATACTGCCGTACCCAAAATTTTTATCTCCCCCGACAGTTTTTACAGAAAATGGCGCAAAAGCCACCTTTGCTTTTATTCCCTTTTCCTGTAAATGATACAGCAATGAGGGAGCGAGAAAATCATTCCACCTGAATACATACCCCACTTCAGAAAGTGGGATTTCCTCAAAACACCCTTCGAACCGATAATGGTCAAAAGTCAATGGCTTCTCTAAAAACTCCTCCACTTCTGATTGGCCCACTTCTATGGCTTCGAGGCCAAAGGCCATGGACATTGTCCAGGTACTTACATCGTAAAACAGACTGTCCGGAAATTCATCCACGGTCTCAAAAATAGTGCGAACAAGCGAGTATCTCGGTTGCCCCAGCGGGATGTAGTAAAATTCCCGGTCGTTTTCGATGCCCTTGTGAACTTCAATATTGTGGGTGAGCATCATTTTAACCAGTTGATACGCCCTGTATGGATCCGACCCGGCTTCGATCCGATAGCCATCAAATGACTGATTTTTGGCTTCGGCCACTGCCTCTCTGAAAAATTCCGACTGATAATCCTGCAACTCTTTTTTCAACTCCAATGCGGCTTCCAAAGTGGAAAAACTCGTAATCAGTTGATTGCGAATGGTCTCGGCAAAAGTCAGTTTTCCGTGAATGGTTTGCTGTACATGCCCTCTTGAACTCGCCTGCTCAAACAAAATACCCACACAGCCCTGAATATCCGGGTAAGTGGATCCCTTGCCGTAGTAGTAGTCGTCAAAGCGCTCCTTGGTGTAATAAGGCACACGCAGGTCGTCCAGGGCAGCGGCGTGAAATTCACCTATAGCCGCTGTGAGCTCCTGATTGATTTCAGGAGTCATGGGATTGGTTCTCGAGGGCACGCCCGGTTGAAAGAAATAAGTGGCATTGGATCCCATCTCATGGTGATCGGTCAAAACATTGGGTTTCCATTTTTGAAACATCCGGATCTTGCCCACCGATTCCGGATGTTGTACCGGCAACCAATCCCTGTTGAGGTCAAACCAGTAGTGATTGGTTCTGGATCGGGGCCAGGGTTCATTGAATTCATCGTCAGCGGGATCTACCACCTGACTGTAGACAGATCGCCTGCTGTTTACCCAGCTCACAAAGCGATCGTACCCATCGGGATTCATGCAGGCATCGAGAATGATTATGGTACTGTCCAGCAATTCGGCCGCTACTGCATCGGGTGCTGCGGCCAGATACCAGGCGTACAAAAGTGCCGCTCCGGTACCGCTCGGTTCATTCCCGTGAGAAGTATAAGCCTGATACAAGACCAAAGGGTTGAACGCTCCCTCCTCACATGAGTAGGCTCCCGGATCTATGGAAGCCAAATGACACTCTCTCAACTCCTCGAGGCGATCGTGATTGTTTGGGGTACTGATCACTAGTGCAGAAATGGGTCGGTTCTCGTGGCTTCGTCCCATTTCTTTTTTTACAATGCGATCGCTGTTGTCGGCCAGAAACGTTAAAAAGTGCTCGACCTGGCTGTGGTTGGGATGCCAATCCCCGGGAGAAAAGCCCATGATTTGGTCGGGTGTCGGAAAGTCTTCCCTCACCTCTAATCCTTCAAAAAAGTAATCAAAATCAAATTCCTGAGCCCGGAGCGGGAAGGAAAGAATTAAACTCAATGCACACACTACACTCAACGACTTCAATACAAAATAACCAAAAGGCATAAGCTCCATTTATTTTTTCTCAGATAAATTATCACAACTTGAGAACCTAAAATTAGTTCATTCGGTCGAAATTTATCAATTTTGCAATAACTTCCTGAAGAAAGACAGCATGAACTTTATAATTGTTTACGTAATAATTGCACTTTTCGCAGCCATCTTGATTTTAAACCTGTATTTCCGCATAAAGGTGCTGAAGCATTACAAATATCTGGTAAAAAACAGAGTTCAGTTCAGAACCAGAGATATTTTCAATTCGGAGTTCATGGAAAGTGAAGTCTGTGCCAAATACCCCAAACACGCCGATCAAATCAGAAAATTTGTACGATACATTCGCTTTTCCGTGAGGATGGCCATCTCTCTTGTTGTATTGATTGCTATCTTTGGAGCAATATTGATGTATACCAGCTAAGCGGAAAAAATTATACTCTACCGCATTGCCCGCTTTCTTTTCAGTGGTTGACAATTAGTGTTTAAAACAAAAGTGACTGAACAGCGTATATCGCAAAAAAATACAAAGAGTCAAGCCGGTCTGCGACCGCGCGGTGAACTGCCGAACACAATAAGTTTCACTTTGAATTTCTCGTCGGCAGTTAATCGAAAGGAATTAAAAATTTAAATAAATGAGAATAGGCGTAGCCGGTGGAGGACATCTCGGAAAGATACACATTAAGTGTATTCAATGGTTGCCGGAGTACGAACTGGTCGGTTTTTTCGACCCCAATCCTTCGGTAGCTGAAGAGGTTTCCGAGCGATTTGGAGTGAGAGCGTTTCCAAGTCTCGAGGCCTTGTTGGCCGAAATCGATGTGCTGGATGTGGTCTCTCCGACTTCTACTCATTTTGAATTGGCCGTCAAGGGTCTTGAAGCTGGCTGTCATGTATTCATAGAAAAACCGGTTACTTCAAGCTTGAGCGCGTGCCAAAAATTGCTCAAAAAGGAAAACCGCAATAACGGCCTGAAAATAGCTGTGGGTCATAACGAGCGATTCAATCCGGCTTTTTTATCCGTACAAAACTCCATAAAAAACCCACAGTTCCTGTTTGCCAATCGAATGGCCCCTTTCAATCCCAGGGGCAGAGACGTTTCTGTCGTGCTGGATCTCATGATTCACGATATTGACCTGGTGTTGCTAATTGCTGAGTCGGCCGTCCAATCGGTCTCGGCCAATGGCTTTTCCCTTCAAAATGCTTCCTACGATTTTGTCAATGCCCAAATCGTTTTTGAAAACGGTTTAGAGGCCAACCTCACGGCCAGTAGAATTTCTCTCAAGCCGGTCCGGGAATTGACCGTTTTCCAGGACAACAGTTACATCACACTGGATTTTTTGGAAAAACAATCCAGCTTTATTAGAATAGCAGATGAGATAAAAGAGGGCCACCCGCATCACAGGGTCATAGAGTTACCTAAACCCGGGGGTTCCACCCAAAAAATTGTCATTGAAACGACCGAAAAAAGCGATATCAACGCCATTAAAATGGAGTTGAAATCGTTTTACAAATGCATAAAAGAAAATTCTTCTCCGTTGGTCAGTCTCAAAGAGGCCGCTGAAGCCATTGACCTGGCAGAAAGGATTATGGACGCCTGCGGAGATCCAAGCAACCATACAAACCATTAAAGTCACCTGATTAAAAAAATGGAATGTTCAATAAAAAATCATG
>SKYC01000410.1 GCA_007128085.1 Saprospiraceae bacterium
AGCATCAAAGGTTTTGAGGTCGTCAAACCCATGGTATTTGCCGGTATATTCCCCGTCGAAAATGAAGACTACGAAGACCTCCGGGACAGTCTGGAAAAACTGCAACTCAACGACGCCTCACTGGTGTTTGAACCCGAGAGTTCAGCGGCTCTGGGATTTGGATTTCGCTGCGGATTTTTGGGGATGCTCCACCTGGAAATTGTACAGGAGAGACTCTCGCGGGAATTTGATCAGGAGGTCATTACCACCGTACCCAACGTTTCATACAAGGCCTATACCAAAAAGGGGGAAATGAAAATCATCAATACCCCATCGGAAGTACCTGAGCCCACCTTGTTGGAATACGTAGAAGAACCTTACATAGAGGCGCAAATCATTACTAAGCCCGAGTTTATCGGGGGAATAATGACCTTGTGCCTGGATAAAAGAGGGGTGTTAAAAAAACAGATTTACCTGACTCAGGAACGCGTAGAACTGAGCTTCGAGCTTCCCCTGGCTGAAATCGTTTTTGATTTCTACGACCGATTGAAATCCATTTCAAGGGGATACGCTTCTTTTGACTATGCACCGCTCGATTACCGCGAATCCGAACTGGTCAAATTGGATATCCTCCTCAATGGCGATATAGTCGATGCACTGTCTGCACTGGTTCACCGTACAAAAGCGGAGGCCCTCGGCCGGAAGATCTGTAAAAAGCTCAAAGAATTACTGCCCAGGCAACAATTTGTCATCGCTATACAAGCTTCCATCGGAGCGAAAATCATCGCCAGAGAGACCATTTCTGCCCTTCGGAAGGACGTAACAGCCAAGTGCTACGGTGGAGACATCTCCAGAAAGAGAAAGCTACTTGAGAAACAAAAGAAGGGAAAGAAGAAAATGCGTCAGGTAGGCAATATCGATGTACCCCAAAGAGCCTTTTTGGACGTCCTCAAACTCGATTAAAAAGGAGTTCATCCAGGCCGGAGAACTGAAATTCAAACAGATTTAATTACACGCCGTCTTTACTCGTCGAACAAAGAGTTTACAAATTCTTCTTTGTTAAAAACCTGAAGTTGGTCGATTTTTTCACCCACACCTATGAATCGAATGGGGATCTTAAACTGATCTGAGATGCCGAGAACCACGCCGCCTTTGGCCGTGCCGTCGAGCTTCGTCATGGCCAGGGCACTCACCTCTGTCGCATCCGTAAAGTGTTTGCATTGTTCAATGGCATTTTGTCCGGTAGAGGCATCCAACACCAGCAAAACCTCGTGTGGTGCACCGGGCAGGCATTTGTCGACCGATCGCTTTATCTTGGTGAGTTCTCTCATCAGGTTGGCCTTGGTGTGAAGGCGACCTGCCGTATCTACTATAGCTATATCCATTTGATTATCCACAGCGTATTTTACCGTTTCAAAGGCAACTGCTGCCGGGTCTGTGTGCATTCCCTTACTGTAAAAATCACAACCGGAACGGTCTGCCCATATTTTCAATTGGTCGACTGCGGCAGCTCTGAAGGTATCGGCCGCACCTAAAACCACCTTGAGTCCGAGATTTCTGTACTGATGAGCGAGTTTTCCTATGGTGGTCGTTTTTCCGACCCCATTTACCCCGACGACCATAATAACATAGGGCTTGGTTTGAGAATGCGGATTGAAGTCTGCCAGGTCATCGGTATTGTTTTCGGCCAAAAGTCCGACAATCTCTTCCTTGAGGATTTGATTGAGTTCATCGGAATTGATGTATTTGTCTTTGGCCACTCTGCGCTCCAGCCGCTCTATAATCTTAACCGTCGTTTCAAGCCCCACATCAGAGGTAATTAAGGCCTCTTCAATTTCATCGAGGGTATCGTAATCGACTTTTGACTTGCCTGCAACAGCCCTGGAGAGTTTCCCGAGAAAGGAAGTTTTGGTTTTTTCCAAGCCCTGGTCGAGCTTTTCTTTTTTCTCTTCCTTGGTAAATAATTTTTTAAAAAAATTCATGATGATGGACGCTTAAAAGATGAGCGAAAATCCCCTGATCAGACCTCCTGGAAATTCAGACTTGATAATTCAAGGTCTACAATTGACAAAAAGGGCTTAAATCTGCGCGATCGAAGCCCTTTTATCAGTCTTTCCGGAAGTCTCTGAAGACCTCTTATTTGTTTGCAAAAAATTCCTTTACCTTGTCCTTGTGGACAATAGCTTCTTTAAAGGATATTTTTCCTGTCAGGGGATTTTTCACCGGCTTTACGACCTTTACGTGATCTTTCCCGGATCCCACATTGGCAGCTCTCTGAGCTACCCGGGCGTTTTTTGATACCTTCTTAGCCATAGTTTTACTTTATTTCTTTGTGAATAGTATATTTTCTCAAAATGGCGTTGTATTTCTTCAACTCCATTCTGTCAGGGGTATTCTTCCTGCTCTTCTGAGTGATGTACCTGGAAGTACCGGGAAGTCCGGTCGCTTTGTGCTCCGTACATTCCAAAACCACCTGAATCCTGTTTCCTTTTGATTTCTTTGCCATGATCGAATAGCTTTATTTGCTTATTTATAGTTTAATATCGGTTGCTAAACCTTTTGCTTGCTGCTTCTTAATGTAACTGTAAATTCCCAACTTGTTGATATTCCTAAGGGCCTTGGCACTTATCTTCAACGTCACCCATTTATCTACTTCCGGGATATAGAAGCGTTTTTTTAATAAATTGGGCTCAAACCTCCGCTTTGTTTTCACATTGGAGTGAGATACTTTGTGACCCGATACCGGTCTCTTTCCTGTTAATTGACAAACTTTTGACATATCTATTCTTTTTTGGTGACTTCGGCAGGATTCGAACCTGCAACCTCCTGATCCGTAGTCAAGTGCTCTATCCAGTTAAGCTACGAAGCCGTTTTTTAGGACTGCAAAGATACTGCTTTTTGTAAATATACAAGTTTTTTCTGCACTTTTAATGGCGCATTTTCGGGGTTTTTTTAATTTTCACCCCTTAAAAGACACCTAACAGAGAAATATTTGAGTATCGCATTTAAAACACCCCACTGAAAAGGAGGTCCTATTCACCTATTGCCCGCTCAATGATCAAGAACAAAACGATTTAACGTAAAATTGAATTCGGGATTGCAAATGTAAAGAAAACAATGTAAACCTTCAGCAACTATGGTTGTTCTTGGCATTCACAGGCCGTTCTATTTATCTCCCTTTTCCTTTCAGCTCAATTACCCCTGTATACCGCCAAAGAAATTCTTACCTTGCACAGTAAAAAGATCATAGCCGTCGAATCTTCACTGTACGCATATTTAAAAGACCCATCCACTGGTGATTTAAAGGGTGATGGTTCCGCCGGATTTTTTTTAAAAACATACAACCATGAACAAAAAATACGCCACCATTTGCGCACGCGAACTTTTTGAAGACAACCAAAACCACTCCCACCAGCTCCCCATTTTCCAAACCAGTTCATTCGAACCGGGAAGTATGGAACGGGCCGTAGACCTTTTTAGCGGAAAAGAGGAGGGGTATGTCTATACGCGATACGGCAATCCCACCATCGATGCCGTGCAAAACAAACTGGCTCTACTCGAAGGTTTGGGAAGTTCAGAAGACTGTTTTTGCATACTCACTTCATCGGGCATGTCAGCCATCAGCACATTGATTCAAGCTGTACTGGAACCGGGCAAAGCCATTTTGATTCACCCCTCGCTTTACGGAGGAACGCTGGAGTACATGCTCCATATTCTTCCCGGATCCGGCCATGAAGTCATTCAGGTGGACTTCAATGATGGCGATGGGTTGAAAAAAGTGCTGGCAGAGAGATCACAAGAAATAGGTATGATCTACTTTGAAACACCCACCAATCCCGGCCTGGAAATAATCGATGTATCCACCGTATGTGAATTGGCCAAAAAGGCCGGAATTCCTGCGGCAGTGGACAATACTTTTTGCACCTCCTTTCTCCAGCAGCCCTTGTCACTGGGTGCCGATTATGTGGTTTATTCGACGACAAAGTTCATCAATGGACACGGCAATTCCACAGGCGGTGCCATCCTGGGAAAAAAGGGGGATCCGAACGAAAAACCCATTTGGAAAAACATGAAACTACTGGGAACGTGTATTGGTCCTTTTGAAGCCTGGTTAATCAACCAGGGGCTCAAAACGCTTCCCTTGCGAATGGAAAAACACTGCAACAATGCATTGAAAATAGCTCGATATCTGGAATCGAAAAACACCCTGGTAAACAGGGTAAATTACCCGGGTCTAAAAGACAACCCCGGTCATCGCACGGCCGGTAGACAAATGAATTTACCGGGTAGCATGCTCAGTTTTGAGCTCGATGCAGATCTCAAAAAATGCCTGGAGTTTTGCGACGCCCTCCACTTTTCAAAAGCACCCACCCTGGGTGATACCGACACCCTACTGCTTCACCCCGCCAGTTCATCCCATATCAATGTAGACCCGGAAATACGTCTCAAAAGCGGGATAACCGATGGTTTAATCAGATTGTCCGTTGGGATAGAGGATGCTGAGGATCTGATTTCGGACTTGGAATCGGCTTTTGCCGCCATTTCATAAATCAAATCCGGATTGTTTTTTTTAACCGGGGGTCATGTTTCTGGGGTATTCCAAGACCCTGAGTGCAGAGGGTTTTCCCTCTGATATTTTGAGGAGAATGCAGGTCCTGAATTTATGGAACCCTTGTATTCCAATGGCTCCCGGATTGATGTATAGCAGATTGTTTTTTCTATCTCTTTCCACCTTACAAATATGGGATTGCCCGCAAATAAAAATATTTGGGCGGTACTTTTTTATCAACTCATTCACCCGGCGGTTGTAAGACCCCGTTTTCCCACCGATGTGAGTCATCAGTATGCGAAGCCCCTGATACTTAAAAAAATCGTATTCGGGAAAACAACGGCGGATCTCGGCATCATCTATATTTCCATAAACAGCTCTCAGTGGCGCAATTTCAGCGAGTTTATCCGTCACTTCGAGCTTCCCGATATCCCCGGCATGCCAAATCTGATCGGGCATTCGTTCCAGGTCTTTCAAAAAATGGAGACCCGACCAGGAGTGGGAATCAGATAAAATCAGAACTTGAGCGGATTCTCCGGACATATTTGGCATTTCAGGATTCGTGAATTTTAATGACTACTTTGCCAAAGTGTTCCTTGGATTTCAATCTTTCCAGGGCCCGGCCAAACTCCTCCAATGGATATACAGAATCCACCACAGGCACTATCCCGTGTTGTTCAACCAATTCTAACATTTCACGAAAATCGCGATCTGATCCCATGGAGGTACCCATAATATTCAATTGTCTCCAAAAGATCAGTTGTGGACTGATGCCATCGCTCTTCCCTTTTGTTCCTCCGTAAATCACAATATTGCCCCCGGGTTTTGTCAGGCCAATCAGTTTTTTCAATCCATCTCCTCCTGCACTATCAATAATTAAATCGAAACTTCCGTGCGCTTTTTTCAATTCTTTGTCCCACTCAAGTTCCCGGTAATTGACCGTGCCGTTAATTCCAAAATCTTTAAGTCTTCCTCTTTTTTCCTCTGAACCGGTGGTGGCAAAAACACTTGCACCAATGGCTTTCGCCATTTGAATACACAAAAGAGCTACGCCTCCCCCTCCACCGGTAACCAGCACTTTTTGACCGGGTTTCAGTTCACCTCTTGCAAAAAGAGCCCTGTACGCCGTCAATCCCGCCAGGGGCAATGCAGCTGCCTGTTCCCAGTCGAGGTGAGTCGGCACGGGATACACATTTTGCTGAGGAACCTTTACCCATTCAGAAAAAGTACCGTGGGTCGGCATCCCTAAAATGTTAAAATCGGAGGATTGAACCCGCTGGCTATTGCCCCATTGCAAGCCCGGATTAATCAACACCCTTTGGTCTTTCCACCAACCCGCTGCATCTGATCCCAGAATCACATTTTCGGTGATACCGGGATACATACCCTGAAGAATAAATTCATCTCTTTTATTCAGTGCTGCCGCATTGACCCTTACATCAATTTCATCGGGCCTCGAATCTCCTCTTTCAAAATTATCGCTGAGTATAAACCCCTGATCCTGGTTTTTATAAAGAATCGCTCTCATCGTTATTTTTTTATTTTCCAACTATGTTATGATTAAAAAGG
>SKYC01000139.1 GCA_007128085.1 Saprospiraceae bacterium
CCTCATAAGCTATCTCCGTTTTGTGCAGCATATTTTCAGAATCCTTTTCCAGTACATGGCGTCCCACGCTGAGAATAATTCCAATGGCTATACAAGCAAACAGTACTGAAGTTCCACCCATGCTGATCAATGGGAGGGTCAAACCGGTCACCGGCAGTAAGTCTACCGAAACCGCCATATTCAGTAAGGCCTGCATGGTCAAGCTGATGCTGAGTCCTATGGCAACAATGGCTCCAAATGCTTTGGGGCTGTTGGTTACCAGTGAAACGGATCGAATAAACAGCAGCATGAAAGCAAAAAGTATCATCAGCCCTCCAATCAACCCGTACTCTTCCACGATGATGGCGTAAATAAAATCGGAGTAGGGAGAGGGTAAAAAGTTTCTCTGTATACTGTTTCCGGGACCGAGCCCGATCAAACCTCCTTCCGCGATGGCTATCTTGGCCTGGTCAATCTGATACGTATCACCTCCGCCGGTAAAAAAGGCGGAAAGTCGCGACGCCCAGGTATCGGATCTCACAAATTCCGGAAAATACGCACCGAAAAGCAGCAGCACCATACATAAAATAGCTCCGATCAGTATCATTCCGCCCAAAATCCTCAGATTCATTTGTCCGATAAACATCATGATAAAGCAGGTTGCAAAAAGCATGGCCGCGGTCGATAAATCCGCGGGAGCAATAAGCCCACATACCAAAAACACCGGCAATAGCACGGGCAGCAAAGCGGTTCCAAATTCCTTCAAACACTCTCTGTTGAGTGACAGCTGAGCAGCCAGGTAAATAACCAGGGCCACTTTAGCAAAATCAGATGTTTGAAAAGTAATATCTATCAGGGGCAGTCGAATCCATCGCCTCGCTCCGTTAATTTCCACCCCGAAAAACAGGGTGAGCAACAGACCCACTATAGCAGCCAGCAAAAGGAGACTGGAAATTTTCGCAAAGGTCATGTAGTGCATTTTATAAAAAATGACCACCAACATAAATCCGAAAGCCAGAATTGAAAGGTGCTTGATAAAGTAGTATTCGGTATTCCCCCCTCTGGACAAATGGGCAAGTCCCCCTGTGGCGCTGTACACTACCAAGGCGGAAAAGATAGGCAGTATGAGCATGACAAGCCAAATGAACTTCTCACCTTTTAAACTGCTGTATATGGTTTGCCCTATTGTCATTTCTGTTTCTGTTCCTTTATTTATTGTCCTTGAATGCGAATCCTTAAAAATTTTTCAGTTTTCATTTTTCGGTCCATTATCTTATCTTCAATGTTATTACGGTAATCACTGCGAGTAACACCCCGACAATCCAAAACCGGGTTGCAATTTTCGATTCGTGCATTCCCATTTTCTGATAGTGGTGATGCAAAGGGGCCATTAAAAAAACCCTCCGCCCTGTACCGTACTTTTTCTTTGTGTATTTAAACCAGGCCACTTGTATCATGACCGATAAATTTTCAATCAAAAAGATTCCACACAAGAGTGGAATCAGCAGTTCTTTTCTCAGGACGATGGCCAGCGCGGCAATGATTCCTCCAATGGCCAATGACCCGGTATCTCCCATAAAAACCTTGGCCGGGTAAGCATTGTACCACAAAAACCCCAAACATGCTCCTATAAAACAGGCACTGAAAATGACCAATTCACCGGAAAAGGGCAGGTACAGTATATTGAGGTACTCGGCAAAAATATTGTGACCGGATACATAGGCGAAAATCCCAAGAATAGAAGCTATTATCGCCGATACTCCGGCTGCCAGTCCATCGATTCCATCCGTGAGATTGGCCGCATTGGAAACGGCAGTCACAATAAAAATCACAATGAGAACAAAGACAATACCCACGACACGACTTGCATTGTCTCCCAGGAAGGAAACAAGTGCCTTGTAATCAAGAGAATTTCCCTTGAAGAAAGGTACATTGGTCAATGTTGTTTTTACGTATGCCATTTCAACGGTCTCATTTAATAAATTCGGGCTTTTTTCAACCGCCCTGATAATTTCGTAATTGTTTTCTATCGCAGTGTCCATACTCACTCTGACAAGCACCTGATCACTTCCCAGCATGACCAGTCCGATTATCAGGCCCACTATCACCTGGCCAACTACTTTCAGTTTGCCGCTCAAGCCTCCTTTGTTTTTCTTAAAGACCTTTATGTAATCATCGGCAAATCCGATTAAAGCCATAAAGACCGTTACCATCAAAAGAAGCTGAATGTATATGTTGGTCAAATCGGATAGTAAAAGACAAGGGACCAAAATTCCTAGAACTATAATAATTCCACCCATGGTGGGGGTTCCTTCCTTTTCCTTTTGCCCGTCAAGACCTAAGTCTCTGACCGACTCTCCAATTTGCTTTTTTTTCAAAAAACGGATGATTTTGCTTCCAAAGATCATCGATATTATCAGGGACAGTATGATGGCCAATCCGGCCCTGAATGTGAGGAACCGAAACAAGCCAGTTCCCGGCAATTCATAATTTTTTTCCAAGAATTCAAAAAAGTGGTATAACATTTGCACTTATTAAAAACAGAGCAGCAGGTTGCCTATAAAAAAGTTCCAACCAATCTTTCAGCAACCTTACTGCATCTGTTAACCAACCTGAAATTGATAATAAAAAACCTACTTCTTAATCCGAGAGGCCAAGCGCCTTTCGGACTATTTCTTTATCGTCGAAGGGAAATTTTTCCCCATTGATTTCCTGATATTTTTCGTGACCCTTTCCGGCCACCAATATTATGTCTTCGCTTCGGGCCAATTTGCAGGCCGTTTTTATGGCCTCTGCCCTGGATGCTACCCGTCTCACTTTGTGCAAATCCTCCTCTCTGACACCCCTGGCCGCATCTTCAATAATGGCCATCGGGTCTTCCGTTCTGGGATTGTCACTCGTAATGACCACCTGGTCACTCCACCTTCCTGCAATTCGACCCATTTCAGGCCTTTTGGAGGGATCTCTGTCCCCGCCGCACCCAAAAACAGTAATCAACTGCTGCCCCTTTCTCTTCATTTTTGCCACTGTTTCAAGAATGTTCTTCAGTGCATCGGGCGTATGGGCAAAATCGACAATCACACTGGGCAAATCGGGTCGGTGATGAACTTTTTCAAACCGCCCCTCGGGAGCTTTTAACCGGCTCATGGCCGTGAGCAACTCCACACTGCTGTACCCCATGATCCTCCCGCAGGCATAAGCCGCTGTGATGTTGGAGGCATTGTAATCGCCCGAGAGCAAAAAATGCGCTTCAAATCGATCTATGGCCAGCTGCATTCCCTCTATACTGTTTTCTATGATCCTCGCCTTAAAATCTGCCTGACGCTTCAACCCGTATGTAAATTTCTCCGCAGCGCAATTTTGCAACATAATGGATGCGTTTTTATCGTCCGCATTCACCAGGGCAAAACTGTCTTCACTCAATCCGTCAAAGAACTTTTTCTTTGCCTGAATGTAGGACTTAAAATCCCCGTGATAATCCAGGTGATCGTGGGTGATGTTGGTAAAAATGCCTCCGGCAAATTCCAATCCTGCTACGCGTTCCTGATCGAGAGCGTGAGAACTCACTTCCATAAAAGCGTAACTGCAACCGGACATCACCATCTTATTGAGCAACTCATTCAGCTCGTAGGCGTCGGGAGTGGTGTGTGTCCCCTTCAGGAACTCCTCACCCATTCGATTGCCTATGGTAGAAATCAGGCCGCTCTGCCGACCGATGTTTTCAAATAAATCAGCGAGCAAACTAACAATGGTCGTTTTTCCATTGGTACCCGTCACCCCAATCAGTTGGAGTTTCTGGGAGGGATTGCCAAAAAAATTGGCGCACATCTGCCCCCACGCTTTCCGACTTGAAGCTACCTTAATCAGCGGAACCTCCACTTTTACAGATGGTTCCCTCTCGGCAACAATCAGTGAACAACCACTTTTCACCACCTGGGGGATGAAGTCGTGACCGTCGAACTCACTTCCCTTAATGGCTGCGAAAACCGAGCCCGGTTTTACTTTTCTGGAATCAGATGTAATGCCCGTGATCTCAATATCGGCCTCCGAAGCCCATTCTACAACTTCCACATTTTTTAATATCTCCCTGACCTTCATCGATTTTGTGGAATTCATTTCAAAGAACTATATGTCAAGGATTAATTCTATATTTTTTCCGGACACCGAAGAGCCCGGCGGTACTGACTGTCCCACTACTCTACCGAACCCCTTCAGCTTCACCTCCATTCCGGTGTTTTCCAGTACGTAGAGAGCATCCCGCAAACCCATTCCCACAACATTGGGAACCACTTCGCGTGAAATATGCCTGTTTCTCATTTTCAAGCCGTAATCTTCATCCGGCATTAAAACAGTGAACTCCAGATTGTCGTCCTCCTGAACTGACATGCCCAGGCTGTTGAACAAATACCTGAAATCACTTGCATACCCCACCTGCCAAAAGGGATAGGTTTTATTTCCTCCCCCCAAATTGGTCCTCTCCATGGCAACGGGTATGCGGTCCGGCTGAATGGCCATCACTTTTTTCGCTATTTCACTAAAGACAGGAGCGGCTACGGTGCCTCCGTAAAAAACGCCCTTTCTTGGCTCTGAGATCAGCACAATACAACTGTACTCGGGATTGTCCGCGGGAAAATATCCAACAAACGACGACTGATAAGCCGTCCGAACGCGATCTGCATCCGTGTAGTTCAATTGGGTGGTACCCGTTTTCCCGGCCATCGGAAGGGATTCGTCGTATATCCTTCGTCCTGTTCCGGTTTTCACCACCCCCTCCAGTATTTCTTTGACCTGACTGATCGTCTCCGCAGAAGCGACCGAGCGCTCAATGACCTCCGGCCTGAAGGTTCGTATGCTCCTACCCTCTCTTCTCAATTCACTGACGAGATGAGGTTTCATCATTTTTCCATCGTTGGCGATGGCATTGTAAAAAGTGAGCAATTGCAGTGGAGTCATCGAAAGCTCATAACCAAAAGACATCCAGGGCAGGGACAAACAACTCCAGCCCTCTGCGCGATTTCCTGCTTCTTTAATATACGGTGTAGCCTCGCCCGCAATTTCGATTTCTGTTTTCTTATCCAGCCCAAAATCTCTCAATCGCTGAATGAATTGGGCCTCATTGTTCGCCTGTCTGTACCGCTGATCGACCAACTTCGCAATACCGACATTAGAAGATATCTCAAGGGAGTGTCTGACAGTCGTTTCTTCATAATCGTGTTGTTCTGAATCTCTTACGGTGCGATTGCAAACTCTTCCGCTTCCTTTGTTAATGTCAATTTTTTCATCCAGGCTCACCAACCCGTCCTCCAACAATGCCATTATTGAGGGGATTTTAAAAAGGGATCCCGGTTCAATCAATGAACCCACCGCGTGATTGTATCTCTCGATATAATTGTCCCCCTGCTTGTCCAGGTTTGAAATGGCGACAATCTCCCCTGTTTCACGCTTCATTACAATGGCCACTCCAAATTGGGCATTGTGCTTTTTCAAAGCATAATTAAGACTGTGGTGTACCACATCCTGTATATCTGTATTGAGTGTAGTGACCACATCGGCACCCCTCAGAGGAACCGTGGCCGCAATATCGTCGATGGGAATCCAATTGGATCCGGAAATTCGCTGAACCATTCTCTTGCCCGATTCCCCTTTCAGATAATCGTCAAAAGCGCCCTCTATTCCTACATTGGCAGCATTTTCACGGTCGAGGCCGATGGTTCTCGAGGCCAGAGACTGAAATGGCTTAATGCGACTGCCTTTTCTCTCCAAAATCAACCCTCCCCTGTTTTGTCCCCATCTCAATATCGGGAAGTTGCGCACCATATTCATTTCTTCAAAAGTGGCATTTCTCTTCAGCAACAGATATCGGTCACCAGCATTTCTTCGCTGTATAAGGTAGTTCCTGAATTGCGCAGGACTTCGTGAATTGTCGATGTAGTTGGAAAGATACCAGCCCAGTGAGTCTACATGGCTGTAAAAGAGTTCGTCATTCATGGCTTGCGTATTCAAGTCCATGCGGATATCAAAAAACTGCACTGAAGTTGCCAGTGGCAAGCCGTTGGCACTTAAAATATCTCCACG
>SKYC01000281.1 GCA_007128085.1 Saprospiraceae bacterium
AAGATTTTGGCCGTCATGCAAAAGAAATTTACGAGCGTCCCGCCTGGCCGGAAAAGCCCTTGTTTTATCTGTGTAGCCCGTCGGTTACGGACCCTTCGGTCGCTCCTAAGGGATGTGAGAATCTCTTTCTTTTAATGCCATTGGCACCGGGTCTCGAAGATTCAGAAGAAAAGAGGGAGAAATACTTTGAGATCATGTTGGATAGGGTAGAAGATCGACTGAATTTTAAATTCAGAGATAAAATTATATTTAAAAAATCCTACGGGATTGACGATTTTACTGAGGACTACAATGCCTTTAAGGGGAATGCATATGGTCTGGCAAATACCCTGATGCAAACTGCTTTTTTTAAGCCAAAAATGCGAAACAATAAAGTCGGTAATTTATTGAATTGCGGACAACTCACCGTTCCGGGGCCCGGAGTTCCCCCTTCATTGATTTCGGGTAGGTTGGCAGCACTTGAAGCTATCAAATATTTAAAAAATTAAATGGGCTCATGAATCATTTTTTACTATACAGTAAGGTTTGTGCTGAGTGCAGTGCTCTGGTTACCAGGAGGTACAGTACTTCTTTTTCTATGGGTATAAAAATGCTGGACAAATCCCTCCGAGCGCCCATTTACTCTATTTACGGATTTGTTCGGTTTGCCGATGAAATAGTAGATACTTTTCACGACTACCCCAAAGAAGCCTTGTTTGAGGCCTTTAAAAGAGATACCTGGGAGGCCATAAGAGGAAAAATAAGCCTAAATCCTATATTGCACGCCTTTCAGCAAGTTGTGAATCGCTACGGCATCGAAGAAGAACTCATTCAGGCTTTTTTGAACAGCATGGAAGAGGATCTTTACAAATCCAGTTTTGAGTTAAAGGGGTACAATGAATACATTTACGGCTCTGCAGAAGTTGTTGGACTGATGACCCTTCGGGTGTTTTGTGAGGGCCGGGAGGCCGAATACCAGAGATTGAAACCTCATGCACGAAGCCTCGGATCGGCTTTTCAAAAAGTCAATTTTCTCAGAGATTTAAAGAGTGACTACCAGGAGAGGGGGCGGGTGTATTTTCCGGGCGTTGATTTTAAAACGTTTTCGAACGAAGACAAGCGGAAAATTGAAGAAGAAATTCAAGGAGACTTTGATTATGGCTACATAGGAATCAAACAACTTCCTGAAAAGGCTCGCTTTGGGGTCTACCTTGCGTACAAATACTACCTCAATTTATTTGATAAAATCAGAAGTAAAGATGCCGGGCAGGTAGCTGAAGCGAGAATTCGCATCAACGATTACAAAAAGGCTTTTCTGCTTATGAAGTCTGCTTTACTGGTTAAAACAAGGATGTTTTGAGCGGAGACAACAATCGTTTTGGTGTATTAAAACCCTTTTTTTTACTCTGGCTCTTCTTTGGTGTTTGCCTGAGTGTAGGATTGTGGTTGACCCCTGAGGGTGCACCAAACTTGGATCGCGATGTAGCGGTTTTTTATTCCCTGGATTGGTTGGAGAGTGGAATCTTGTACGCCTGGCTTCACCTTTTTGTATTCATCCCTGTTTTTGCTCTGAGTTTCGATCAAAAAGTGAGCTACTTTTCCCACTGGCGTCATTTGTTCCCGGCCATCTTCTTTGTGGCTGTTCCTTTTATCATTTGGGACGCCTTCTTTACACTACATGGTATTTGGGGGTTTAATGAAATGTATTTGTCGGGTGTTTCACTACTGGGTTTGCCCGCCGAGGAGTGGTTGTTCTTTATTACGGTGCCCTTTGCCTGTGTGTTTATTTACGATTGTCTGAATGCCTACTTTCCTGTGAATAAACTGATTTACAGGGAACATTCAGTGACCGTCTTAATTCTGTTACTCTTGTTGGTTTTTGGACTTTTTTACATGGGGCAGATATATTCCTGGTCGGCTTCGTTGATCGCTGTTCTCTCACTACTGTGGGTGAAAAAAAGGGGAGAAATTGATTTTCTGGCCCGGTTTTACAGGGCTTTTCTCGTGGTATTGATTCCCTTTATTCTCACAGATGGCCTTTTGACAGGTGGTTTTACCACGGAACCTGTCGTTTTGTACAATCCCGAAAATTTCAGTGGTTGGCGATTGGTAAGTATCCCTGTTGAAGACTTTATCTACGGATTTGCATTGCTGTTGCAGGTGAATTATTTGTACGTATTGTTCAGGAGGAGCAGCAGGTGATTAGAATTCAGAGGCGGAGTCCGTGATTTTCCAACCAAGCCTTTCTCTTATAATTCCGTTCACCCACTTTTTCTCTTTTCTTACCCCTTAAGGTGTTCGGTCCGACCCAAGTCATCCCGTCCCAATTTTCCGATGTATCATCAAAGTCAGGAGGAAGTTTGGAAAATTGATCTAAAATTGGTAACTTTGGATATGTGACCTCGCTGAATAAACTCCAATGATTGAATGCGGGGGGATTTTTTTTACGCAAGGTAAAAGCAGTGAAAATGTATAATGCCCATCCCGAAAAGGACTTCAAATCAGAAAAAATGAATGCCTCATTACCAAGCTGTCTTCTGTACACGATCCGACACTACTTTATATTTGCCCCATTGCTTATTATTGGCTTGATCTTTTCCGTTGCAGCGGAGGGACAAAACAATACACCTGTCTTTTCTGCGGATAAAATTACAGCGGGTTCAGATTTTAACCAACTCAGAGAAAGTGAAAGCATTACCGCAGAACTAAAATCATTCCAGGCATACAGTATCCCAATGGAGAGTATTCTCGGATACATTAATCAAATGGGAAGAGACGAAATGACCCGGTTTGTTTTGGAACTTCCTGAATTCGGAAGTTGGGAGCTGGAATTGTGGAAAAGTGATCCAAGGGTCCGGTCGGGATTTCAAACCATTGTGAAGAAGAATGGCGAAATTACCTATTTGCCAAAAAGGGAGACTGGAACTTACCGTGGAAAAATTTTGGGAGATTCCCTGGGAAGAGTGGCCGCTTCTATAAGGGAAGATCACTTCTCTATGCACCTTCAGAAGGAGAGTGAGCTCATCGTATTGGAAACCCCTGCTGAGGCATATGTGAAAAATGGAAAGTTGATGGTGATTGCTTATCTGGCAGAAGATTTGCGGGAACGCCCCGAATTGGTTTGTGGAGGCGAACTTCACCAAGGTGGTGAGACTCGGGAGTGGGCTCCGGGCAGAGCTGCAGAGACGATAGACTCTTGTAGATCTGTCAGGATAGCCATTGCAGCCGATGGTGCAATGGTTGAGAGATTGGGATCTCCGGAAGAAGTAGAGGATGAATTGATGGATCTTTTCAACGTGGTGCAAATGAGATATGATCATCCCGAAATCAGTATAAAATACGAGATTCGCACCATCTTTATCTCCGCAACCAGGGAGGACGACCCCTGGTATGATGAACATCCCAATTCTTTTGGAAGGCTTGTCAATAATTTTAGAAAATGGGGAGTCAATGGCGGGTTTCAGACGACAGATTTTGGGGTGGCTTCAATCTGGAGCGCCCGTTCCTTTCAGGGCAATGCCGTTGGATTAGCGATTTCTCAGCCGGTGGGCAGGCAATTTGGCTACAATGCCAATCAACACTACACCTATAATTCTACCCGGCTGATTATGGTATGGGCGCATGAACTGGGGCATAACTGGAAGGCCCAACACACCTCAAGTGCCAATAACAAATATATTATGTCTCCCAGAGTCGGTAACCTCAATGATCAATGGCATACCAATTCCATTGAGGTTATTTCAAATTACAAGTCTGAGATCGAGTTTATGTTGGAGGACTGCGACAGGGATTCGGTGAGCATAGATGTAAAGGCTTCCTTTGAAAATGTGGACTCTTGTTCCTACCATACAGGTGGCGCCATCTATTTAGATGTCGAAGGAGGGAGCCCACCATATTTTTACGAGTGGTCAGATGGTTCACAAAGTCGCGACCTGGTTGATGTAGAAGGGGGGGAGTACTTTGTGACCATTACTGATGATTCGGGAGAGTCTTTGGTGATGGGGTATTATATCAGATTTCCAGAGCCGATTTATGTATCTGCGACCCCATTTGCTCTTTGCGACAGGATTGATCTGACCAATATTTGGGTACATGACTGGGGGGGCGGTACGGGTGAACTCGAATTGGAATGGTGGGATGGTTCTGATCGCGATTTTCTTTTCCATCTGCCACCGGGTGAATACCCCCTGAAAGTCACAGATGAGTACGGGTGTCAAATTAAGGATACGGTTGTATTCAATGGATATGAGCCCATTGAACTTTATTTGGATGTGAAGCCCTCGGAATGTGGTCGGAGCAACGGTCAGGTAATTACCGAAATTATCGGAGGCGATCCCACCACTGAAATGAGTGTGGCCTGGTCTCATCAGGATGAAACACACGACTGGGACTTGCTCAATGTCGATTCCGGTAAATACATGATCCACGTGAGGAACTTGGGATGTAATATTCGCGATACTGTTGAAGTGGGACTGACTCCGATCAAAGATACCATTCAGGAAAAATTGTGTCCGGGTGAAATTTTTAAACTCGGTGATGAAGAATTTGATACCGGAGGAAAATTTTCAAAATGGTTTCAAACAGAAGGGGGGTGTGATTCGGTTGTTCATCTCTTTTTGGCAGAAGAAGTCCCCATTAAACTCCGGCAGTATGAACTGATTTGCAGTCAGGAGACATTTGATTTTTTTGGAGAAGACCTCAATAGCCATGGATGGTATACACACTCTATTCCCCGGGAACAAAAGTGTGACTCAATCATCCATCTTTACTTGCAGGTAACCGATCCGGATGCTACCGTTTTACTGGAAGATGGGCAATTGCAAGGAATGAGCAATAAGGGCGAATTTCAATGGTATAGGTGTTTGGATGATCGCTTGGAAAAGATCCCGGGTGCGGTGGGAACCTCTTTTGAACCCGACCAGAGTGGTCGGTATGCGCTCGTACATCAAATAGGAGTGTGCAGAGATAGTTCTGCATGTGTGGATTTGGTGTTGAGTAGTGCCCCGGAATCAATCCTTTCTAAAATTGTTATATGGCCCAATCCGCACAGCAATGAGTTTTTTGTCGATCTTCCCGGTGGATCAAACCTGGAAATCCTCAGGTTGACAAATTCCCTTGGAAAGGAAGTCCGCGCCAAAGTAGACCGGATTTCCCCCGATCGATTTCGAATAAGTCATCATTCACCACCCGGCATTCTGTTTTTGTTGGTAGAATTGGACGGTGAGATTGCCGTCCGGAAGCTGATACATCAGCACGGGCCCCGTTGAATCCCCACTAATGACCAGAGGAGGCTGAAAAATGTCCTTTTTTTCGGAAACCCCTTTACAACTGCACTTTTAATACACAGGAGTTGCGTGGAGTGTCATCGGTTGAAATTTCGAAAAAGAATTGGGTACTGTTAATTATTGATTTATAAACGGTTGTGTCGGGGGTTGAGAGATTTGGTAAAAAAGATTAAAAAAAGTGCGGGTAATGTTTGGTGTGAATAAAACTCGAACTATCTTTGCAATCCCTTTTGAAGAAAAGGTGTAATGTTAGAAAAAAGGCCAGGTGGAACCTGAGGAATCGGGTAGACAGCAGTCTTTAGAAGATCTTTGAAATAGAGTGAGAAGAGGTAAGGAAATTATAAGCATACGAAGAGTTTTAGCTTGAGAGGATCGAATGAAGTCCAAGTAACAGGCGGTACAGTTTACTGTATTGCCATAAGAATTTACTATGGAGAGTTTGATCCTGGCTCAGGATGAACGCTAGCGGGAGGCTTAATACATGCAAGTCGAGCGGTATCCCCAACTTGTTGGGGAGAGAGCGGCGCACGGGTGAGTAACGCGTACGCGACCTGCCCTTAACAGGGGGATAGCCCTGGGAAACCGGGATTAATACCCCATAGTATTACCGAGCTGCATGGTTTGGTAATTAAAGTTCCGACGGTTAAGGATGGGCGTGCGTCTGATTAGCTAGTTGGTAGGGTAACGGCCTACCAAGGCGATGATCAGTAGGGGGCGTGAGAGCGTGGACCCCCACACGGGTACTGAG
>SKYC01000273.1 GCA_007128085.1 Saprospiraceae bacterium
ATCCTTTTCACAATGGTGGTTGGCTTTTTCTCTTCCTGTGAGAGGGAGGAAAAAATTGCTGACAGAGGAGCTCTCCTGGCTGAGGTGGCCGATAAAAAACTCTATGAAAGCGATCTGAGTTTTCTATTTCAAAACCCGAATTTTGACGGGGACAGTGCAAAAACCATTAGCTCCTATATCAGCAGGTGGGTAAGAGAACAGGCCATCCTGGTAGAGGCCGAAAAAAACGTGGAAGACACAGGAGATATAAATCGCAAGGTATCCAATTACCGGGAGGCTCTCCTCAGCTATACTTATGAAAAAAAACGGCTTGATCAAATAGTTGATACAGCCATCTTAAGAATGGAAGTGGAGGCATTTTACGAAGAGCAACCCGATCAGTTTCTGGCATCAGAAAAGCATATACAGTTGAGGTTGGTGGCTTTTGATCCGGGCAGAAGCAACATTTGGCCACTGAGAAATGAAGTATACAACAGAGACATCAGTGAGCGGGAACTGGAGGAGATTGTAGAATTGAATGAAGGGGAATGGATACTCAACCCCTATTTCTGGTACAATTTTAATATTGTGGACGATGTGACGGAAAACCGTTTGAATCAGGATAATATAACTGCGGGATATGAGTTTTCCTATAACGAAGATGGCAAAAGATATTTTTTAAAAGTGCTTGGTGTCGTTGAAGAAGGAGAGCCTATGCCTTTTATGATGGTTGAAGACAAAATTCGCCAACTCATTTACATTCAAAGGAGAAATGAGTTGTTATCGACCATAAGGAATGAAGCGTATGAAAAACAAATGAGAAACCAACAAGTTAAAATACATTTTCCATGACAATGAACCTTATAAAAAAACTCTTTCTGTTCGGACTCTTTAGTTTGATTTCCGCAGCTATCCCTGCCCAGTCACCCGATGACCTGAAAACCAAGGGCGATGGGCTGATTCTCGATAAAGTTATCGTGCAGATCGGCGGTGAATACATTTTACTGACAGAACTCGAGCAACAGTACGCCTATATGAGGGAGCAGTACCCGAGGGAAGCGCACCCCATTCAGACTCGATGCATGATACTCGAGAACCTAATGGCACAAAATCTTTTGGTCAACCAGGCCAATCTGGACAGCATCATCGTAAGTAACGAGGAGGTCAATGCCCAATTAGATGCGAGAATTGATCGCATTTTGCAATTTATGGGCAACGACATTGAAATGTTTGTCAATGAATACGGAATGACGCCCGAACAGGTGAAAGAGGAACAGCGCAAACCCCTGAAAAATCAGATTCTGGCAGAGCGCATGCAGTCCATGGTCATGTCGGACGTAAGGGCTACTCCTTCTGAAGTGATCGAGTTTTTTAACAGCATTCCGAGGGACAGTCTACCCTTTTATAATTCAGAAGTACAAATTTCCGAATTGGTCATCATTCCTCAGGCCAATGAAGAGCAGAGAGAAATCGCTCTCAACCGAATAACGGATTTGAGAGACCGGATTGTTTCCGGAACATCCACCTTTGAAGAAATCGCAACCACTTTTTCTGACGACCAGGGTTCTGCCAGACGAGGTGGGAATCTGGGCTGGCAGAGCCGGGGTACTTTTGTTCCGGAGTTTGAAGCCACCGTCTACAATTTGGAACCCGGAGAAATTTCCGATCCCATAGAAACCGAATTTGGCTTCCACATCATAGAATTATTGGAGCGGAGGGGAAATACGGTCAATGCACGACACGTATTGATCAGTCCCACCATTACCGCGGAGGATTTTGAATTGGCAGAGCAGGAATTGGACAGTATCCGAAACCTGATCATCCGGGATACCATTCAGTTTGATGCAGCGGTAAGACAATTCGGAAGTGACAAAGTACAGTCTTTCGACAATGGTGGCCGGATTGTCAATCAGGCGCGGGGAAATACCTTTTTTGAAGTGGGTGACCTGGACCCGGATGTGTATTTTGCCATCATCAATCTGTCGGTGGGTGAAATTTCTGAAGTCGTGGAGTTTACTGAGCGTGGAGAGCGCAAGTACAAAATTTTCAAATTGCTTTCGCGAACCCGGCCGCACCGCGCCAATTTAAAAGAAGACTACGCCAAGATCAAAGACATGGCTACGGAGCATAAACGAGCCCGGCTTTTCAATGAATGGTTGATGGAGAAGCTCTCCGATACCTATATCTACATCGAAGACCGGTACCACGAATGCCCCAATATTGAATTTTGGCTGGAACAGGCAAAGGACACTGCTCATAAGTGATTTGAACCGACCATTTAGATTTAGTACAAACTGCACTTCGGGATAAAGTCCGCGCGGTAAATGCACCTTATTCCGACCCTCTGTCCAAAGGGGTGGGATCTTCGTAAAACTGACCCCACTTTTTGCGATCGTCGGGAGCCGTAATCAGCGATACCACTATAAGCACCAGGATAGAAGCACCCGCGGCGGGAAGAATAATGTATTCGGCTGAAACAAATGGCTCCGAAGGGGGCGAAATAGCGTTGATGACCGTGATGATTACCGTCACTCCAATACCCGTCGCAATAGATGCCACCCCGCCCGCTGTCGTCACCCGCTTCCAAAGAAATGCCGCGAGAAGAGCCGGTGTGAGGCCCGCCCCGACCATGGTATAGGCCGTAAATGCCATATCCAATATGGTCCGAAACTGGGTGAGAAGCAAATAAGCCAAAATTCCCAGCAACAGCACCATCAATCTTTGAAAGAATACAATTTTCTGCTCAGAACCGGTCGGATTGATAAATCGCTGGTAGATGTCCCGGGTCAGATTGGTAGAGGGCGCCAGTAAAAAGCTGTTGCCCGTAGAAGTTATGATGGCAACTGCGGCACAGATGAGCAACAAGCCCACTGCGACCGGCAACCCCAGTTCCGTTCCGAAACGGGCCGTATGTAAAATAATTCGTTCACTGTCCTCCGCAGCCAGGAACAAAACATCGGTCGATTCAAGGGAGTTGAAGTGCGTAAAAGCCAGAATGGCCAATGATGCAATGGCTGTTTCAATAATGATGGTTCCAACGATCCACCACATAACAGCTGATTTAGCCGCCTTTTCGCTCTTTGCAGAAAAGAATTTTTGATACATATTGGACTCCCCCAGCAGCAACAGAAAGGTAGGGAAAAATACGCCCATTACCCAAATCCAATTGTGTTCTCCCAGAACAGTAAAAAACTGAGGGTCGATGTTTTCAGAAATGAATTCCATACCACCCAAATTAGAATAAACGAGTGGTACAGCCAGTATGATGGCCACGGTGATAATGGCCCCGTTGATAATGTCTACGGAAACGATGGACAACATACCGGCGAAGGCGGTAAACCCTATAATGAAGCCGGCTGTGAGCAGCACACCCAACCACTCCGGAATATCGGCCACCAGATTCAAAACAAATCCACCGCCCCTGAATTGATAGCCCACAATGGTCGTATAAGCGATGACAATGGCAATGGTGCCCAGAATTCTCGCCCACTTATTGTACCGGAGTTCCAGGATATCGGGCACGGTATACTGAGCAATTCTCCTTACCCGTCCGGCGAGAAAAAAAACCACCACAATGCCTACCCAGGCTCCCGCTGCCATCCACAATTCCGACAGACCCACCTGAGTCGCCAATCCGGCTCCGGCCAACAGACTCCCCGATCCGATCCACGTGCACAACAGCGTTCCCACGAGTTTGTAGGTAGGCACCTTTCTGCCGGCAACCATAAAATCCTCCTGCCCCTTGATCGACCTGCTTTTAACGATGGAAATACTCATCAGCATTCCCAGGTATACTACGACAACAATGAAGAAAATACTCATCTACTGGAATTTACAAGGTGATTGCGCCGGATAACACATCAGGTATAACCGAAAGCCGTAGCCAAAACAATGACTACCGCTCCTGCAGCAAGTAATTTAAGTATGAGGGGCAAACAAAATTTAAACCATTTGTCAAAGGGAATTCCGGCCACACCCAATATTCCCATCAAAACCGCATTGGTCGGTATAATCATATTGGCGAAGCCGTCTCCAAATAAGAAGGCAAGAACCGCCACCTGCCTTGGAACTCCAACCAAATCACTCAATGGCGCCATCAAAGGCATGGTGACAAAAGCCTGACCACTGCCCGAGGGCACAAATAAATTGAGGATGGTCTGCATGATCATCATCCCGACACCGGCCATTTCCGGCCCTACCTGAGACAGTGGCACAGAGAGTGCATTGACAATGGTATGCAGGATTTCTCCGTCCTCCATTATCAGAGCGATCCCCCTCGCCACCCCCACCAAAAGGGCGGTTTCAACCAGGTCTTTCGCTCCCTGAATAAACTTTTCCGCCACCAGACTCGGCCCCATTCTTCCCACGAATGCAGTAAAAACTCCAAGTATCAAAAAGGCAGCTCCCAATTCATTTAAATACCATCCACGGGTCGCAATGCCCCAGACAGCAATTCCCAAAGCCGCAAAAAACCCGGTGACAATCAGAATATGCCTGACACTTACCGATGGATATTCCTTGGGCGGTTCACCTCCTGAAGGCGGATCAATATTGAACATCAAACTACTGGACGGGTCTTTTCTCACCTTACTGGCGTATCGCCATACGTGGTGCCCGGCTATCATGGCAAAGGGGAAAAGTATGGCCAGGCGCAAAGGCCAGCCTGAATACGGGTCCAGCCCGGCAATCGGATTGGCCACTACCACCGTGTACTGGTTAAAGGCGGCCGTGCCGTAGCCCACTCCATAACCGGCTACAATAATTCCCACCGCAGTCATGCTGTCCAGGTTCATCGCACGACACATGGCCACCAGTATTAAGATAAAGGGAATGTATTCTGCAGAAGCCCCCATCACACTCGAAGCAATAGCAAAAACGAGAATGACGATAAATATCAAAGAGGCCGGGCGATGTCCCATACGCTCCAATAAACTCCCCAACAGTGCATCGATGGTGCCCGTCTGCCTGATGACTGCCAGGACTCCGCCAATAATGAACAGAAAAAATATGATCCCCTGTGCGTCAGCAAATGCTCTCGGTATGGCCGTAAATAAAAATAGAGGCCCGAGGTATTCGTGCTCCTCATTCACTTCATAGGAACCGGGAACCACCATCTCCCTCCCTTGCTCGTTGACACTTGTTTCAAACTGTCCCTGAGGAATGATCCAGGTGGCAAACAAAGCCAGAATCATTAAAAAAAACAAAAGCGCCAGCGTGTGAGGCATTGTCAACTTCATAAGTCCGATTTTTCTCAAGCTTGTGACTGCAAATACATAAAGGCGGAGCAAAACCACTGCGCACCTCATTTTCGATCGCAGTCAAAGACAGTTTTGTCCAATTGAAGGGCTAAGATTGATATTTTTTTTAAAAAAACTAAGACAAATCGGATATTAAATTGAAGATCTGGTTTCTCCCGGGTGAAGAAAAGGTGCTTCTCAATGGCCAAAAATCACGTATAATCGTGCATTCAGCGGATCGGAAAGTAAATTTGATCAATCACCTTTTTACCCGAATATGGACATAATTCCCCTTGCCCGGTCCAGTCCGTGCAAACTAATACCGTCGATCGATTTGATAAGGAGAAAAAAACTCCCCGGAGTAAGCCGATTTTAGAGCTTATTGGCCAAGGGCTCAAAAGGCCCTTTCAGTTCTTGCTCAGAGGGATAAAATTCCTCGATTTGGAGTTGCCAGCCCATGGTCTCCAGACCCGACTCAAAGGCTGATAAGATATCATCCATCTGGGATTTGGCTTCATTGAAGAGCGGACGGTGTTGGGTGGCGGCCACTTTAATGAAGTTTTTGGCGCTTTTCTGTAGGCGGTTGTAGTCCTCTTCAGAAAAAGAGTTAAAGGTTCCCTGGCTTATATCATAATAGTCGGCATGATGGTCGACGGACAAAATTCGCGGATGGCCCGGATGGGAGATTCTGATGGTTCTTTTATCTTCATCTACAAGGATGGTCATGTGCTCGAGATCATAACCCACTGCGACATTGGCGTGAATTCTCATCATCAGTTTTTTCC